>JARYMD010000210.1 GCA_029907285.1 Verrucomicrobiota bacterium
AATATGAATAATTCTTCAATATGACAATGCAGCCCGGCGCAGCCGGAACCAAAGTCGCCTGACGGGCAGAGACTCGGTGCGCGCGCCTGTCGATGAACGCTGCGCTGTTGAACGTTGGACGTTGAGCGTTCCGATCGGTTTATCCGGCGGGTCGTCTGTCTGAGAACGCACAACGTTCAACGCTCAACGTTCAACGCTCAACGTTCAACGTACAAAGTGTCGCTGCTCAATGTGTGCTTGTTTCAAGTCCGCCTAAAGGCGGGACTCTGACGGCCGCGGGCGTGACATCGCCTACAGTCAGGACAACCGATCGCCCTTAGAGTTCCGCGTTTACGCGGAAATGAAAAACTGTATGCAGGCGTTCATGCACGGTAGGGCTCGCTGTCCTCAGCGAGCCTGAATGGGGGCATGCGCTGATGCATTCGGCGCGCCGGGGACGGCGCGCCCTACCTGTATGCAGGGGTTCATGCACAAACAAAGTGTCCGGCACCATATCCGACCAAACTCGCAGCCTGAAAATCTTCGCGAATATGAACGACCATTCAATATGATGATATGCCCAAAGTAGTCTGCAAAGCAGGTGTCTTTAAAAGGTTCAGAAATATGCGGGCTCCCGGAAATCTCACCGGATTAAAGACATGGGTGTATCTGGGGCGTTGGCCGATGAGATTTCCCGGTTGGGCGGCACAGCCGAGCGCCGCACCAACTCTCTCAGTTTGCTCAGGGAGCGACATATCAATCCATCCTGATATTATGATTTAAGACTTGCGCCCCTCTGCTTTTCAATCTAAAGTGCTGCCTGTTGTCGGCCGAATTGCCGACGCAATTGCTGCGCCGGCAGCTTGTTCAAGTTGCATTCGATGCAAGATAAGCCAATGTCACAAATCAATGTTCCAGCAAGTCTCCGGCGTCTGCTGGCAGAGCGCGTTGTGGTGCTTGACGGCGCAATGGGCACAATGGTCCAGCGGTTGAAGCTGGGCGAGCCTGAATACCGCGGCGCGCGCTTTGCGGACTGGCCGTCGTCGTTGAAAGGCAACAACGATCTGCTGAATCTGACGCAACCAGAACTGATCCAGCAGATTCACAGGGCGTACATGGAAGCGAGCGCCGATATCATCGAAACCAACACGTTCAATTCCAATGCGATTTCCCTCGGCGACTATGGGATGGCGCATCTTGCATACGAGCTGAGCCTTGCGGGTGCGCGTGTCGCCCGAAACGCGGCTGATGGATTTGTGAAAGAGCACCCGGAGAGAACCGTGTTTGTTGCAGGCGCATTGGGACCCACAAACAAGATGGCGTCCATGTCCCCTGACGTGAACAATCCGGCGGCTCGCGCGGTTACGTTCGACCAGCTTGCAACCGTTTACGGCGAACAGGCAAGAGGCTTGTTGGACGGGGGCGTCGATCTGCTTCTGTTCGAGACCATTTTCGACACTCTGAACGCCAAGGCCGCATTGTTCGCAATCGCCGACTTGTTCGATCACATGGGGAAAACTGTGCCGGTCATGGTGTCGTTCACGATCAGTGACCAAAGCGGGCGGACTTTGTCGGGGCAGACAGTCGAAGCCTTCTGGAACTCGATCTCGCATTTTCCGATGCTGAGTGTGGGTATCAACTGTTCCCTTGGCCCGAAGCAGTTGCGGCCTTATTTGGAGGAGCTTTCACGGATTGCGCCGGTTTATGTGAGCTGCTATCCCAATGCCGGCCTGCCGAATGCACTTGGAGAGTTTGACGAGTCACCGGAGCGAATGGCTGCCGAACTGCGTGATTTCGCATCGCAGGGCTGGCTGAACATTGTGGGTGGGTGCTGCGGGTCAACACCAGAACACATCAGGGCGATTGCAGAAGCAGTGCGCGATCTGCCGCCAAGGAGACCGCCGGTCGTCGAGCGCAGGCTGAGGTTGAGTGGCCTCGAAGCACTCACGGTCAGGCCGGAACTTAACTTTGTGAACATCGGCGAGCGCACGAACGTGACCGGCTCACCGAAGTTTGCGAAGCTCATTCTTGGTGGCAAGTACGAGGAGGCACTGTCGATTGCCCGCCAGCAGGTCGAAAGCGGCGCCCAAGTGATTGACATCAACATGGACGAAGGCCTGCTCGATTCTGAAGAGGCGATGCGCCATTTTCTTAACCTCGTGGCGGCAGAACCCGAGATCGCGCGGGTCCCGGTGATGATCGATTCGTCCAAATGGACCGTCATTGAAGCCGGATTGAAGTGTCTTCAGGGCAAAGGCGTCGTCAACTCGATCAGCCTTAAGGAAGGCGAAGAACGGTTTGTAGAGCTTGCCCGGCGGATTCGACGGTACGGCGCCGCAATTGTTGTCATGGCATTCGACGAACAGGGCCAGGCGGACTCGTTCGAACGGAAGATCGAGGTATGCAAGCGCGCATATGACCTGCTCACACAGCATGCAGGTGTCCCGCCCGAGGACATCATTCTCGACCCGAACGTGTTGACAGTCGGGACAGGAATTGAATCTCACAGGAATTACGCCGTCGATTTCATTCGTGCCACCCAGTGGATCAAGGAAAACCTTCCCAACGCACATGTGAGCGGTGGAATCAGCAACATCTCGTTCAGTTTTCGCGGCAACCAAAAGGTGCGTGAGGCAATGCACAGCGCGTTCCTCTACCACGCCATAAAGGCGGGCCTTGACATGGGGATCGTAAACCCGGGCATGTTGGCCGTGTACGAGGAAATCCCCAAAGACCTGCTCGAGTTGGTCGAGGACGTGCTGCTCAACAGGCGTCCCGACGCAACCGAGCGATTGGTCAACTACGCACAATCGGTCCGGCAGGAGGATAAGACCGAAGAAACCGACATTTCATGGCGGAAAGGCAGCGTTGAAGAGCGGCTCAAACACGCCCTTGTAAAGGGTGTCGCGGATTTCATCGAGCAGGACGTTGAAGAAGCGCGGCAGCAACTGGGCAGTCCGCTGGCGGTTATCGAGGGACCGCTCATGGCCGGGATGAACGTCGTGGGCGACCTGTTCGGCTCAGGCAAGATGTTCTTGCCGCAAGTGGTCAAATCGGCGCGCGTGATGAAGAAAGCCGTTGCATATCTCACGCCGTTTCTCGAAGCCGAAAAGAAAGGCAGCGGCCGCACGCGGGGAAAGGTGCTTCTGGCCACCGTCAAGGGCGATGTGCACGACATCGGCAAAAACATCGTCGGCGTGGTTCTTGCCTGCAACAATTATGAGGTGATCGACCTCGGCGTAATGGTACCCGCCGACAAAATCCTCGAAACCGCACGAACGCAACAGGTTGATATTATCGGCCTCAGCGGCCTTATCACCCCATCGCTGGAAGAGATGGCACACGTCGCCAGAGAGCTTGCCCGGGAGAAATTCACCTTGCCATTGCTGATTGGCGGGGCAACGACAAGCCGACTGCACACGGCACTTCGAATCGCGCCGCAATACGAAGATCCGGTCGTTCATGTGCCAGATGCCAGCCGGGCTGTCCCGGTTGTAAACCAGTTGCTCAACCCGGAAACCAGAGACGCTTTTGCCGCTCAAGTCCGCGCCGACTACGAGCAGGCCAGACTGTACCACGGCAAACAGATCAAACCGCTCCTTTCAATCAACGAGGCCCGCGCCCGTGCGCCGAAGCTGTCGTACGCTGACCTTCCTCGCCCGCAGTTCCTCGGCGTTCGATCTCTGGAATCTGGCAGGGATTTCAAGTTGGCCGATTTGGTTCCTTTCATCGATTGGTCCCCGTTCTTTCACGCATGGGAACTGCGCGGCAAATATCCGGCGATTCTGAAACACGAACGACATGGCGAACAGGCCCGGCGATTGTTCGCCGACGCACAGGAACTTCTCGAGAAGATTGTCTCTGCGCCCCTGCTTGTCGCGCGCGGGGTTTACGGCTTCTTCCCCGCAAACGCGGTTGGCGACGACGTCGAACTTTATGTCGATGACAACAGGTCGGCGGTGCTGACCACGTTTCATTTCCTTCGGCAGCAGGCCCCCAAGGACGCAGGCGCTCCGAACCTCTGCCTGGCAGACTTCGTCGCACCACGCGGAACCGGACATGACTACATCGGCGCATTTGCGGTCACGTCAGGCCACGGCCTCAAGGAGCTGGTGGCAAAGCTCCGGGCAGACCACGACGACTACAGCGTGATTCTGGCGGAGGCATTGGCCGACCGCCTCGCCGAGGCATTTGCCGAGTACCTGCACAAACGCGTCCGATGCGAATGGGGCTACGGCTTGTCCGAGCAGCTCAGTTATGAGGATTTGATCGAGGAAAAATACAGGGGAATCCGCCCTGCAGCAGGCTATCCGGCTTGCCCGGATCATACTGAAAAACGCCAGCTCTGGAAACTGCTCGAGGTCGAGCGGACCGCGGGCATCCTGCTGACCGAAAGCGGCGCGATGTGGCCCGGATCGAGCGTAAGCGGCCTCTACTTTGCGCATCCGGAATCGAAGTACTTCGCCGTTGGCAAGATCGACCGGGACCAGGTCGCTGACTACGCGACGCGCAAAGGCATGACGATTGCCGAGTGCGAACGCTGGCTGGCCCCTTATCTCAACTACGAAAGGTCATAAGCACTCGCAGCCGCCGGTATTCGGCAAAATGCCCGGTGAAAAGGAAGGGCCAAGGCCGGACACGGGCAGCTCGAGAGCTTCGGCTTTGCAGGCAGGCATTTGGCAGGAGAAATTTCTCTTGCGCAAAGCGGCGTGCTGTGCGCCATTGAAGGCTGGTTGAAATTTCGGGTGTATTTGCTTATGATGACGTTATGGCAGTGGCAAACAACCCTGTAACAATTCAGCCTGACGTCGAGAAAGACACGGACAGCCGTCCGAAAGACACTCTTGATCCCGGGTACCTTGTTATTTGCTGGAACGATCCTGTCAATCTGATGGTGTATGTCACGCACGTGTTTCAGGTGGTGTTCGGCTGGCCCCGCCAGAAAGCCGAGCGCCACATGCTCGAAGTTCACAACAAAGGCAAGAGCGTCCTCACGCGCGAGACTCTTGAGCGCGCGGAGTTTTACGTTCATCGTCTTCAGGAATACGGATTGCAGGCAACAATGGAGCGAGACGAACAATGACATTGCTTAAGGCCGAGGGCGACCGTTATCAATTCGGCATGAGCCTTGCCGAAAAGACAGTGTTGCTCGTGCTTCTTGATCGGTATCCAACGATTCCATTGTCATACTACAAACTCTCCAAAACGCCGGGTGGTGACAAGGAGGACGACCAGGCCGTGCTCGAAGAAGCAATGTCATCGCGCCGGTCGTTGCTCAAGAGGAGGGTGACCCAGTTGATGCACGGAGAGGACCGATTCCAGCAGGGACAAAATCAGTTGCACGTGACTTTCACACGAGACGAAATCGAATGGTTGTTGCAGGTGCTGAACGATATCCGTGTCGGGAGCTGGATTCGGCTTGGTTGCCCTGATTGCGAAAAGCGCATGCCTGTCATGACCACCGGGGAAGACAAACTTTCTTTCGCTGAAATGGAACTGGCAGCCCATTTCGAGTGCATGTTTCTTGAAGCGGTTGACGGGCACGTGACATGAGACCGGAGCAGGTGCAGTGACTGGTTTTCCGCGGATACTTGACGACTCGCTGGCTTTCCCCGATCCGCGCGATGCGGTGGAAATGGACGGGGTCGATGGCCTTGTGGCAATCGGAGGCGATCTGTCCGTGCCAAGGCTGTTGAACGCGTACCGGGCCGGAATCTTTCCGTGGACAAGCCCGTTGATCACATGGTGGTCGCCGGACCCGCGCGCAATCATAGAGCTCGACCGATTTCACATCCCAAGGAGCGTAAAGCGTTTGTTGCGCCAGCAACCGTTCGAAGTGACAATCGACAGGGATTTCAGGTCGGTGATAGAAGGTTGTGCCGCGCCCGCTCCGCGCAGAAGAAAAACGTGGATCAGCAGCCAGTTCGTCAAGGCCTACACGCAACTGCACGATGCCGGCCACGCGCACAGTGTTGAATGCTGGCTGGATGGCGTGCTTGCGGGAGGCATTTATGGTGTGTCTGTCGGAGGCCTGTTCGCGGGCGAATCAATGTTTCATCGTGTCACAGGAGCGTCAAAAGTCGCTCTGGCGCACCTGGTCGAACACTTGCGGGAGCGCGGGTTCATGCTTTTCGACATACAAACAATGACGCCCACAACCGCGTTGTTCGGCGCAATCAATGTTTCACGCAACGAATACCTTGAGCGGCTGGCCAAGGTGGTTGATTTGCCCGTGCAGTTTTGACCGGCGAAGCGCCGGGGGCGGCTTCGACACGCGTTGGCGTGCGAAATATCGGCTATGTGCAGCTCACCGATACCGACGGCACACTCCGAGACGGTGGAACATCAAAGCATCTTCCGTGCGGCGACGGGCACGCGAACATCGCGGAGTCATTGCGTGTCCTCAGAGACGGCGGGTTCAGGGGATGGATCATGATCGACGCATGGGAAATTCCTGACCCCTACGATGCCTAAAGGAAAAAAGATGCTTGACGCTGCCGGAGAATAAAAACCATGGCCGGTCTGAGGCGGAGCCTCGCTAGACAGTCATTATTTCCTTTTCCTTGTGTGCCAGATGCGCGTCGATTTTCGCAATGTACGAGTCGTGCAGTTTCTGGACCTCTTTTTCGGCGTGCTTTTCTTCGTCCTCTGTGACACCACCGGATTTTGCAACTTTCTTGAGGTGTTCGATCGCGTCACGCCGGACATGTCGGATTGCCACGCGCCCGTCTTCGGCCATCTTTTTGACGACGCGGATCAGCTCCTGTCTGCGTTCGGTGCTCAACTCGGGGAACACGATCCGGAGGACTTTCTTGTCCACCATCGGGTTAAGACCGATGTTGCTTTTCTGGATCGCCTTTTCGATCGGATGGATCATCGATGCGTCCCATGGTTGGATTACCAGCACCCGTGGTTCCGGAGTTGTGATTCCGGCCAGCTCGCGTATCCGCATCTGAGCGCCGCCATACGCTTCAACCATGATGTTCTCGACAAGGGCAGGCGAAGCCTTGCCGGTGCGAATGCCTGCAAACTCGTTGACAACAACGCGTTCGGTTTTTTCCATCTTTTCCTCTGCTTCCAGCAGAATTTCGTCGAGTGTCATAGTTCAGTGGAGTTTGGATTGCTCAATTGCCCGGCCAATGGAATCGCTGATCGGGCTGGCTGTAACGAGTGTGCCCAGTTTCTCGCCCAGCACCACTCGCAAGATGCTGTGCGGTTGAGAAAAATCGAACACGATGATCGGCATGGAAGTCTCGCGGCAAAGCGAGAATGCGGTTGAATCCATGACTCGCAACTGCTTTTCAATCGCTTCAGTATAGGTGATGTGCTCGAAGCGGCGCGCGCCAGGATTCGACCTCGGATCGCTGTCGTAAACGCCATCGACTTTTGTGGCCTTCAAAACCACTTCGGCGCCAACTTCTCGAGCGCGAAGCACCGCAGCGGTGTCGGTTGAAAAGTAGGGATTGCCCGTTCCAGCGCCAAAGATGACTATTCGGCCCTTTTCGAGATGCCTGACCGCCCGCCGCCGAATGAATGGTTCGGCTATCTGGTGCATTGTGATAGCGCTTTGCACGCGCGTGGCTATGCCGGCCCGTTCCAGCGCGTCCTGCAACGCAAGGGCGTTTATCACCGTGGCCAGCATCCCCATGTAATCCGCCGTGGCACGTTCCATGCCTTTCTCGCTGGCGGAAATCCCGCGGACAATGTTGCCGCCACCCACAACAATCGTGATTTGCACGCCCAATGCCTGCACCTCGCCAATGTGTTCGGCAACCTCGGTCACTCTCGCAGGACA
>JARYMD010000211.1 GCA_029907285.1 Verrucomicrobiota bacterium
GACGAATACCTGGCCCATCTGCGCGTGGCCCGCGACGCCGTCAAGGAAGCTAACCCCAATGCCCAGGTAATCTTGATCGGTTTCTTCATTGCCGGCTTGTTCGAGGACAACCCAACAGCCGAGATCGACAGCGTCCTGCGCCAACGCCAATACCCGCCCCAACTCCAGGCCAACATCCGCCGTCTCTTGGCAGAAGCCGACAAACTGCTCAGCCATCCAGTACTGTTTGACGTGGTCGAGTTCCATTCTTTGAGCGACTGGTCTGAAATCACCGGCATGACCCGATTCCTGCGACAAACCATGCGGAAGTACGGCTACGAAAAGCCCATTTGGGTAGGCGACGTCAACTACACCGCTTCCCCGATGATGTTTTGGGGCGTGCCAGTGCCGCCTTACACAAAGGAACAGAAACCAGCCATGACCGAAACGCTGCGCATTCTGGCTAACCCACGCGATCCACGGCACTCCCAAGTTGTGAACTGGTTTCGCGCCGAGCAAGCCTGCGGCCTTGTTAAGAAGATCGTGCTGGCCATGGGCTAAGGCTGCGCCGGCATCAACGTGGGCAATCTGGAAGACTGGGATATCTTTAAGTTCGTGCCGACAATCACCGGCACCGCCGCTTTTCAGGGTCTGATTGACCTAAAAGGATTCAAGCCCGGCATACCCAGGCTACTCGCCGACCGCATCCCGGGCGAACCGCGGCCGGCTTACCATGCGTTGGCAATGGTTGCACGCAAGCTCGGCGGTTTCAATGCCGCGGAGAAGCTTACACTGGGGCAAGGGCTGTACGCCTACACGTTCAACGTCAGAGGCGCTGAAGTGACTGTGCTCTGGTATGACGACGGTCGCCGTTACCTGCCAGGAGAAACACCGCCCACGCGGTCAGTGACAATCTCCGTGCCGCCGCAGCCGTATCGGCTCACACTCATACCCACCGATCAGAACATGTCCTCGACTCCTGCCCGACGGCTCCTTCCAATCAACGGCAAGCTGACGATCTCCGTAGGCGTCACGCCGGTGTTCCTCGAGCCGTGCCTCGAGCAAGAGCAACCGGAAATACCCTGAATTCTCGCGAATCCCCGGCGCTCGAACCAGAAGGTCACGAGTTGAGCAAGATACCGTTTTCAGCCGCGGTCGCTCACGAAGAACAGTATCAGTTCTCTTGACACTTCCTCGGTGGCCAATCCCCCGCGGCAACTTTAACCTGGAAATTCCTCCCGCTCGCAAGCCAAAGGAATCCAAAGCTTCATTCCGATGAGATTTCCGTGGCCGTTCCAGCTATGGGCTTGTCGCGATCCGGTAAAACTGGATGCGCGGTTCAACAACGGGCAGTGTGGCCCTAAAAACCCCACCGTCTTCGCGCTGAATCTTCGCCCGGGGTTCGACCTTCCACAACCCCCCGGCCTGGTCAACAGCGCTTTCAACCAAGTATGTTCTGTCCCCAAACGGCGAGAAGAAAGTCATCTCGACTTTCTCCCCTGTCTTCTGAATGCGGTCTATTCTTGCGCCTGCATCGGCAACGGGCACAACTCGCTGCACTTTTCCGCTCCAACCTGTCACGTACGCAGCGTCTTGATCCGCCGCCAACGCGTAAGGATGGTGCAACGTGGGAATGTCCGGGTTCCCCCACCCATGAAGCAACAGCGCAAAGCTCATTCCACATGTCACCCCCGGATAGTACGCCGTCGCCATGACACCGTGCGTGGCATTCGTCAGATCAACATCGAGCTTCAGTCGCCACAGCCCTTCAGGATTCTTCACAACATACAATGTCGAGTCATCGACAAAACAAACATCGGCAAACGCCGGGCTCCAGCTTGAATCCCACCGCGGCGAAAAAGCGCTCGCCGGAATGCGGATGCGATTCCATGCCGCAGCGTCCGTCATGTTGTTCAACAAGGGCAACCACGAAAGGTGAAACACGGCAACGCCACCCCCGGTTGCCATTGCCACAAGACCCGACCGCGTGACGTCAATCGTTTGCACCGATTTCCACCTTGAAGACAGCAGGGGCAATCTCGTGCGTCACTTGAATTGGCGCATCCGGGTTTCTTCGGTCCGGAGGGCCGTCCGGGTATTCGAGCCTGAATATGTTCAAAGTTGGATCGCTCCCCAGCAGGCCCGGCCAGCTTGTGATTATCAGCCTGCGTTTTCCGGCATCAGCGTGATACTTCATGCATCTGGTCTTCATGCTGGTGCTGTAAATGTTCGTGGCGAACCCGCTGGCCCGGCAGTCTCGATGCAAAGTAATGCTCGGCGCACGAGGATCAACAACATAGGCGCGGAAACCGTCGGTGCCGGTCAGCATATAGACAAGGTCTGCCACAGGCCACACCGCACTGACGCCAGAGCTGCCGCCGCCCGGCGGATCGATCACCTCCGATTCAGCAAGCAGCAAGATGTTGGTTTCAGTCTCGCGGTACAGGAGACCAATCACCTTTTCACCCCACGCCATCGCTTTCTCATGACCAAGCGCCGTGATCAACATTCCAGCCTCTGGATCGCGCCGCGTGCACACCGCGCTGACCGGATTGGGCTGCGGCTTGTCCAAAGACCAGTCAAACTCAACGTGCCTCCAATTCGATTCGTCAGCAACGTTCGTCCGACTGGCACTCCACGGACCAGCCCCACGCCCGGCAACATAAATGCGGTCCTCGGCCAGCGAAATGTTCTCTGTCATCGCAGCCGAAACCACCCATTGGTAATCCGGTTGCCGGGAAAAGGCGAATTTGGGTGCAAGCTGAAAATCCAAGGTGATAAAGCCACCCCATTCATCCGCAACAATCACCTTGCCTGAGTTTGTGCTTCCAGCCGGGAGGAATCCGGTAATTCCAAAGGCCCAATCCAGCGAATTGTAAGTGGCGCTCGGAAGCGTCTTGGCACCGAGTGTGTCCAACAGGAATATGTCCGGACGTTCGCCATACCACGAACAGCCTGCTGTCACCCTCTCATCAATGACTTTGACGCAGGAAACACGCCCCAGAGAAATCCCACCGTAGATCGTGCGGCTCAGTGACAAGTGGTTTGTGCCTTCGCGCAGCTCATACACGCGAAACAATTGGTTTCCCGCGGCAGCCACGCCAGTCCACAACACATTCCCGCAGACATCGATGTCGCACGCCAGCACAGCCCCGGTCTCCTCACGGTGGTTCAAACGTGGCCTGTCAATGGCGCTCGTGTCGAGCTCGAGGATGTATTTGTCCGCTCCTGTCACAGAAAGATAGCCTGACACATAAGCCTTCCGATTGAGCGGGTCCAAAGCCATCGAATGCTGTCGTTCGTCCGACGCAGCCTCCCTTCCAAAAGTCCCAAGGCAAATCAACTCGTCATCCACAAACTGGTAAAAGACCACCCGGAGAGTTGTCGTGCCCCAAAGCGGCGTGTGCTCGCAAAGGCCAACCAGCAAACCACCAAACCTGCCCACCGGATCCGGTCGAGCGTCCACTCCAATGTATGACCCGCCGGCGATTGCCGCCACAGGCGATGTTTTCCCCGCCCTCAAATCTGCGCACCGATATATCAACAAACCATGATCGCCCGCCACAAAGAGATACCCACCACGCACGCGCAACTTTGCCACACGCTGATTCAGATAGAATCGGCCACGCCTCTCATGCGGGCCCGCGCCTTTGATTTCGTACACACAAAGCGCTTTGAAACCCGATACCCCATAAAGGCACTGCCCGTCGGTCTCCACAAGAAATGCCGCGCCCGGCAACCCGGTTCGTTCAAGCACAAAACCGTACGGTGCCACTTGCCCCGGCGGCAATGCACGATCGACAACAAATGGAACTGGCGCGGACCTTTCCCCGGCAGAGCTGCGCACGACCAGACTGCCTGACGCGGCATCGGCAGGAACTTTGAAAGTGATTTCGCTGTCGGTCCACTTGTGTGGTCCGACCCGCAACCCCGACAGAACCACCCCGCCGGGTCGCACACCAAATCCGCGCCCCACGATTCGGACCTCGGCACTTGGCGGAGCGTTTGTGGGCGAGACATCTTCAATAATCGGAATGGCAACGTCCCCTGCCTCTCCCGTGTTTTTAACGCCGGCTCCCTGCGCCAAAAACACAGGCATGAAACACACCATCAACAGAAGTTGGCCGACTCTGCCTTTTCCCATTCAATTGCGCGCCGCACAACGCGGCGTTCAAATCTTCATCAATAACTGGCCCGGTCCAGTTTCACTTTGCCGCGGAAAATGTAGTAGATGCTCGAGGTGTACCCAATGACAAGCGGCATGCCGATCAGGGCAATGGTAAGCATCACGCTCAATGTCTTCTGCGACGACGACGCATTGCGGATTGTCAAACTGTGTTCCGGGTTCGGAGCGCTCAAAACGAGGTTGGGGTACATCCCAATCGCACATATCGCCAGCAGCATGATCACCGCAATGCACGAGGAGAGAAACGCAGCCCAATCACGCCTCCGCCGAATCTCACGCACAACGTTCGCTATGGCAAGCAGGTTGACAATCGCAAGGCAGAAAAGCCACGGCCTTGACATGAACCGATCGACAAGGTGCGGCACCCAAACAAACGTCGAGACCGTCAATAGAGCGTAACACGCCACAAAAACCCCAATCGCTTTCGGCGCCCAATGCCGAAGTTTCTCGTGCACGGTCCCGTCGGTCTTCAGCAGGGCATAGATTGACCCGTGCATCGTGAAAAGCGCTATGCTCGTGATTCCAACCATGATCGGGTACGGCCGCAGCAGGGTCCAGAACGATCCCGTAAACTCGCCACGCGCATCAAGCGGTATCCCGGCCGCAACGTTGCCAAATGCAACCCCAAGCAGAAAACCGGAAAGCAGGCTGCCCAGCGAAAAGCTCGTGTCCCAGACACCACGCCATAGTCTGCTTTCGCGTTTGCTGCGAAACTCGATCGCAACGGCCCTGAAAATCAGCGACACAAGCAGCAGCACCAATGCAAGGTAAAAGCCCGAAAACACAGTCGCATACACATTCGGAAACGCGGCAAACAGCGCCCCGCCGCCGGTCACAAGCCAAACTTCATTGCCATCCCACACCGGTCCAATGGTGTTCAGCAAAATCCGCCGCTCGTTGTCACCTTTGACAAACAAATGCAATGTGCCCACGCCCAAATCAAAACCGTCCAACACCGCGTAGCCGGCAAACAATACTGCAATCAGAATGAACCACGTCGTGTTGAGGTCTAGTGTTCCAAAGTCCATGGCACTCTCCTTTCACCCGCCAGCCAGTTTGCCTGTCGGGACCAGATCAGCCTCGTCCGGCCCATGCTGAATCTTGTCGTTCAACAAGTAGATAAACACGGCGAATAACAGCAAATACACCGCCGTGAAAAGGAACACTGACGCAATCACTGCATCTGCCTTCAGCACGGGCGACACGGCATCCGATGTGCGCAGCAACCCCTGCACAATCCACGGTTGCCGTCCCACTTCGGCCGCAAACCACCCAGCCTGATTCGCAATGTGCGGTCCCAATACCGAGATCACCAACAGCCACAACAGCCAGCGATTGTCAGCAAGTGATCCCCGCCTCGAATGGTAAAGCCCCAAAACCGAAATGAATATCAGCCCAAAACCCACCGCCACCATCAAATGAAAAAATTGAAAGGTCATGTTCACAGGCGGCCGGTCTTTCGGGTCCGGCGCGGCTTCCCGCAGCCCCGTGACTGGCTTCGAAGGATCGTTATGCGCCAAAACACTCAGCAAGGACGGAATCGCCGGCCCAACTACACTCTCGCCCTTTTCGTCAACCCACCCAAACAACCGCAACGGCGCATTCGAGGTCGTGTCGTACAGCCCCTCAAAAGCCGCAAGTTTCACCGGCTGATTTTTTGCAATGCCCTGGGCGCTGATGTGGCCGCTGAGAAGCTGCAATAGCGATGCCACCAGCGCCACTGGCAGCGCAAGACGAATCGCCGCACGCGCAAAATCCATGTGCTTTCTCTTCAGCAGGTACCATGCGCTTACACTGATCACAAGGAACGCCCCCGCCTGCCATGCCCCGCAAAGGGTGTGAAACAGCCGGTCAACTGACGAAGGATTGAAAACCATGGCCCAGAAATCCGTGATTTCAGCGCGCGCACCAGCACCCTCTCCAACTATGTGAAAACCCGCCGGCGTCTGCATCCACGAGTTCGCCACAACTATCCAAATCGCGCTGAAATGCGCACCCAAACACACCATGCACGTTGACAGAAAATGCACCCTCCGGCTTACCTTGTCCCACCCAAACAGCAGCACAGCAAGAAAACCTGATTCGAGGAAAAACGCAAAAATGCCCTCAGCAGCAAGCGCGCTCCCAAAAACGTCGCCCACAAACCTCGAATAAGCCGCCCAATTGGTGCCAAACTCGAACTCCATCACAATCCCTGTGGCCACCCCCATGGCAAAGATCAACCCAAACACCCGCGTCCAGAACCTTGCCATCTGATGATACAACGCATTCCCGGTCCTGAGCCATGCTGCCTCGATTAACACCAGCAACAGCCCAAGCCCGATGCTCATCGGTGGATACAGGTAATGAAAGGCCGCAGTCAGCGCGAACTGAAGGCGTGACAATTCTATCGCGTCCATATCTGCGCCCGATTATAGCACCGGCCAGGCGCTTGTCACGCCGCACAACTGATCCACATCCAAATCATCTCACAGGCCAACCGGCCATTGAGATCGTACAACACTCACAATGTGCAAGCTCCAGCCCCTAACCCAGGTCTTCCGCTGCATCAAATCTGCATGCGGTTATCCTTGTCAGGCTCTATTCCCAGTGTTTCCATATCGGCGGTGATGCGGACCTGCGCCATCAGGCGGTCGCCGCACCGAATCTTGATCGAGGCAAATTAGCGATGCACCAATTCAGCTCTGGCAAATGCGCACCAGCAACGCCGTCGTTGGCTCAAAAGAACGGCAATTCAGTATTGGACCGGCCGCCAGCACAACATCGGAGCCTGCCCGATGCCTGGACATGCTTGATGTTGTCGGTTCTTTTCATCTTTTCCATGGCGACGACAAATGCAGCCGAGATCAGCGGCCGGGTGCGTCTCGAGGGAAAACCGCCCCCGGAGAAGATAGTTGATCTCACAGATTACCCGGACGTGGCCAAAGCATATCCGCATCTTGTCGGCAAGCTCAGCACCAGGCATTACGTTGTCGGAGAAGACGGCGGGCTGGCCAACGTTTTCGTGTACATCAAAGAAGGCCTTTCAGGCCATGCCTTCCCCGCAACCACAAACGCCGTTGTCCTGAATCAGACAAACGGCGTTTTCGATCCTTATGTGCTGGGGATTCGCACCCGGCAGACATTGATTGTTCGGAACTCTGAGCCTTACCTGGACAATCCCCAGTGCGAATCAACAAACAACAAACCGTTCAATTTCGCCCAGCCGATCACCGGCATGACAAGCCGGCACACGTTCGATCAACCCGAGGTTCTGATCCGCGTCAAGTGCGGCATACATCCATGGGAATTCGCGTTCATAGGTGTTGTCGAACATCCGTTCTTCGCCGTGACCGGAAAGGACGGCCGCTACGCGCTGCCAGCCGGGTTGCCACCGGGAAAATACGTGATCGAAGCTGTGCATCCCAAAGCAGGGCGGCTCACCCGTGAAGTGACAGTCGCCGCTGACAAGGCACAGACCGTGGATTTTGCTTTCACTTTGCCCGCCTCGAAGAAATGAGCCAACCGGGACATCGCACGTTCGCGCGTCTTTCGATAACCAGCGTCATGTGACATTGCAAACGTTA
>JARYMD010000212.1 GCA_029907285.1 Verrucomicrobiota bacterium
ACACGTCGGATCGTTGCCATCCTGCGGTTTTGCAAGGACTTGCAATGGACAGTGCGCTTCATGGCCGGATGACAGTGGAGTACTATAGCATGCAACCATAAGACAACGGTATGGGCTATCCAACCAAAGTGCAGAAAGTGGAACGACCGACCAATCGTTCATACTATGTGAACCTGCCGGTTGCTCTGGCCGAGGCCATTGGCGTGCAGAAGGGCGAGGAGATGGAATGGTTCTTGGAAGACAAGAACACCCTGCTCCTGACCAGGGTAAGAAAACAGAAGATGCGTCGGTTCAGGAGCTTGGCTTAGGATGACACACATGCGCAGGGCGGGACGGCTACGGCGAGACTCCGGAACTCAAAAACTCCAGAATCCGCCCACTCACGTCGTCGGCTACATTGAAATTCGAAAACTCTGAGACTCCGGATTAGGCCGGGCTTTCAGCCCTAACTTTCAATGATTTGGCTCACCACCTGGGGCGTTGCCCCAGGCTGGTATAGATCGGGCCTTTGGCCCTTTGAAACGCGTCCCGACCGGCGACTGTGATTACAATGAAACTCTTCTTGCCGCTCCCTGTCCGCTGAGTAGTGTCCCCTGTCTCCTGTCCCCTGTCTCCTGTCTCTTGGTCCTCGGTCTATGGTCTTTGGTCTTTGGTCTCTGGTCTATGGTCTCGATAAAGCGAAGTTGAATGTTCGAAGGCATGAACGCGGATGAAACAGGTTTTACAGAATCTTCGGACAGGTGCGACTGAACTTGTCGATGTGCCGGCGCCCGTGCACGTGCCGGGTCGATTGCTCATCCAAACCCGGACAAGCCTCATCTCCGCAGGGACAGAACGGATGCTGGTCGAGTTCGGCAAAGCCGGATTGATCGGCAAAGCCAAAGCACAGCCGGAAAAGGTCCAGCAGGTGATCGACAAAATCCGCGCCGACGGTCTGTTGCCCACGCTCGAAGCCGTGTTCAACAAGCTCGATGAGCCGCTGCCACTCGGGTATTGCAATGTCGGGGTCGTTGTCGAGAGCACCACGGATCACGCATCACGCATCACGCATCACGGATCAGGATCCGGAGTTTCTGAGTTTCGGACTTTCAGCGGTCCGGTGTACAGGCCGGGGGACAGGGTGGCGAGCAACGGGCCGCATGCGGAGGCTGTGTCGGTGCCTTGCAACTTGTGCGCGCGGGTGCCGGATAATGTCACGGACGACCAGGCGGCGTTCACGGTCATAGGCAGCATTGGTCTGCAGGGTATCCGGCTTCTGAACCCGACGCTTGGCGAGCGGTTTGTTGTGTATGGGCTGGGATTGATCGGGCAACTGTGCGTCCAAATGCTGCGCGCGAACGGATGCGAAGTGCTCGGGATCGACATCAATCCGGATCGGCTGGCGCTGGCGGAAAAGTTCGGCGCACACACGGTCAATCCTTGCAGCGGTGCCGACCCGGTCGGGGCAGCGATTGCATGGGCGGGGGGGCGCGGGGTTGACGGGGTGTTGATTACTGCGTCGGCAAAGGCAGAGGACATTGTGCATTACTCGGCGCAGATGTGCCGGAAACGGGGCCGGATCGTGCTTGTCGGCGTGGTGCCGTTGAATCTGCGCCGGAGCGATTTTTACGAGAAAGAGCTGACATTCCAAGTTTCGTGTTCGTACGGGCCGGGGAGATACGATGACAAATACGAACAGGCCGGACAGGATTATCCGGTGGGTTATGTGCGTTGGACTGAGCAGCGCAATTTCGAGGCCGTGCTCGAGATGCTTGCCACAGGCCGTCTGAACGTTGACCCGCTGATTACGCATCGGTACACGATCGATCAAGCCGTGCAGGCGTATGAGGTCGTGACCAAAGACCCGAAAGCGCTCGGGGTGATCCTGCAATATGCAGGTGCGACAAAGCCTGAACCGCGCGTGATTGTGCGGGACGAACCTGCAGTGGCGCCGACGGGTAAACCGGTCGTGGGAGTGATCGGCGCTGGGAATTACTCGAAGATGGTCTTGGTGCCGGGCCTTGCGAAGATCGGGGCGAACATCCGGTATGTGTGCGATCTGAACGGTGCGGCTGCGGCGCATCTGGCGAGGAAACACGGCGCTGCCCGTGCGGTCACGGATTACAAGGAGGTGTTAAATGATCCCGAAGTGACCGCGGTTTTCATTGCGGTCGGGCACAACCTGCACGCGCGGTTTGCGTGTGAAGCTCTGCAATCGGGCAAACATGTTTATTTGGAGAAACCGATGGCGTTGTGCGTCGAGGATGTGCAGCGGATTTTGGATGTGATGGCAGGGGGCCCAGGAGCAAGGACCATAGACCATGGACAGGAGACCATAGACCATAGACCGAAGACCATAGACCATGGACAGGAGACAGGAGACGGAAGACAGGAGACGGAGGACGGAGTTTCGGGGCAAGAAAGCCGGGGTGGAGAAGCGGGAGTTGAAGCAGCAGAAGTAAGCACAGATTTCACGCATCACGCATCACGCATCACGCATCACGATTCAACCCCCAACTCTCAGTTCTCAGGTCGCAGGCCCGTGTTTTTGATGGTCGGGTTCAACCGCCGGTTCAGTCCGCACACGGTCAAGATCAAGGAACTGTTGGTGGGCAGGTCCGAGCCGTTGGCGATGACAATGACCGTGAACGCGGGGTTCATCCCGCCGGATCATTGGGTGCATGATCCTGTCCGCGGCGGGGGAAGAATAATCGGGGAAGCGTGTCATTTTATTGATCTGATGGTTTGTTTGGCCGGGAGCATGGTGAAGACTGTTGCGGCAATCATGATGGGCCGGGGCACAGCCACCCCGGACGATAAGATGTCGATTGCACTCGAGTTCGAGGACGGGTCGGTCGGCACGATCAATTATTTCGCTAATGGCGCAAAGGTGTATCCAAAAGAAATCTTGGAAGTGTTTTCAGAGGGCCGGGTGATCCGACTCGAAAATTTCCGTCGGACAATCGGCTTCGGGGTGAAGGGATTTCGTCGATTCAGCACGTGGCGACAGGATAAAGGGCATGCGGCCAGTTTTGGGGTGTTTCTGTCGCGGATTGAACAAGGCGGTCTGCCGCCCATTCCTGTGGCTGAGCTGGTGAATGTGACGTTGGCCAGTTTCGCAGCAGTGATGTCGGCACGGGAAAGGAGGATGGTGGGGGTTGGGGAATTGATGCGTGAGGCGTGATACGTGATACGTGATGCGTGAGGGGTGAAGTTCTAAATCGTTGCCGGTCGTGGTGGTAAGACGATGCCAATGCCTTTTCCTGTTCCGAAACGGCGTTTGGCGAAAACTCTGAAACTTGGACTGGTATGGCGCGGGCTTTCAGCTCTCGAGTTGGCACCACACAGCAGCAACAGCACCCAACAAGATCAAGCACGCTGTGCTTTCGAACATGCAACTGCGGTCTTTGTCAGGCACAGCGTTGTTGTCCCGATCGGTCGCCCAAGCGCCAACGGCACGGCCTATACCAGCGTGGGGTGAATCCCCGCGACAACGGCCGACCTGCATCGCTGTTGAAAATCGGAGGGCTGAAAGCACGGCTTATCCGGGCAACGCTTTCGAGGGTTTCGGATGTTTCTTTGGGTTAGCCGAAAAACGGAACAAGGCGAAAAGGCAATGCGTGCAAGTGGAGAAAAGCGGCGGCAAGCCGCCGCACTCCATGCGCTTCGCGTTTGCTGCGCCCGCGGGTGGACAACGCCATTCGCATTGCCAACCCGCGACCCAGTTGAACGTTGTAAGTTGAGCGTTGAGCGTTGGGCGTTTTGATCGGGTCAGCCGACGGAGCGTCTTGTTGGGAACGTTCAACGTTCAACGCTCAACGTACAACGTTCAAAGGTGTTGCTGCACAATGAGTGCTCATTTCAAGAGCCGCCTAAAGGCGGGACTCTAACGGCCACGAGCATCACATCGCCCGAGGCGCGGGACAACCCACCGTTGTCAGAGTCCCGCGTTTACGCGGAAGAACTGACAGGTCAATGAGCAGTGATCATTTTTGGTTTCATGAAACTTTTCCGCCTAGAGGCGGGACTACAAACCGCCACGAGCATCACATCGCCCGAGGCGCGGGACAACCCACCGCTGTCAGAGTTCCGCGTTTACGCGGAACCACAGACAGATCACCGAACAGCACTCGTGTTCGGTTTCATGAAACTGTTCCGCCTAAAGGCGGGACTCTGACCGCCGCGGGCGTGCGAAACCATTGGTGCGGCAAACCCGCGACGCAGTTGGACGTTGTGCGTTGAAATCTGCGATCACAGAACCAATGAAAAAGCTTCTTGTCACTGGATCAAGCGGTCTGATTGGAAGTGAAGTGGTCAGTTTTTTCGCCAATGAAGGCTGGGAAGTGCATGGCGTCGATAACAACATGCGCGCGGATTTTTTCGGTCCAGCCGGCGACACACGCTGGAATCTCGAACGGCTACGCGCTGTCCATCCGAATTTCCATCATCATGAACTTGATGTGCGGGATCGGCCCGGTGTCCGTGCGCTTGTTGCCGAGTTGAAGCCCGCCGCCATCGTTCACACAGCCGCACAACCGAGTCATGACCTCGCCGCAAGCCGTGCGTTCGATGATTTCGACGTGAACGCTGTCGGCACGTTGAACATGCTCGAAGCAGCGCGGTCGGTGTGCCCGGAATCGCCGTTTGTTCATATGAGCACCAACAAGGTGTATGGCGACGCGCCAAATGAGATACCACTGGTTGAACTTCCGACCCGATGGGATTACGCCGACCCAGCCTATGCGGACGGCATACCGGAAACGTTCAGAATCGATCAGAGCAAGCACTCGATATTCGGGGCGTCCAAAGTTGCTGCGGACATCATGGTGCAGGAGTACGGTCGGTACTTTGGCATGCCCACGTGCGCGTTGAGAGGCGGATGCCTGACAGGGCCGAATCATAGTGGCGTGGAACTGCACGGGTTCCTGAGTTATTTGATCAAGTGCAACCTCGAGGGGCGTACCTACAGGGTCTATGGATACAAAGGCAAACAGGTGCGGGATAATATCCATAGCTGGGATGTGGCACAGTTCATGAAACGGTTCATCGAAACACCCAGAGCCGGCGAGGTCTATAATCTGGGCGGGGGCCGGGGCAATTCGATCAGTATCCTCGAAGCTTTCGCGCTCATCGAACAGATCAGCGGACGCAAGATGCAGTGGGAGTATGTGGATAGGAACCGGCAAGGAGATCATATTTGTTACATCTCGAACATGGCAAAGATGAAATCGCATTACCCTGGGTGGGGAATAACAAAGGATTTGCGGACGATCTTTGTCGAGATATATGAGTCTTGGATGAAGAGGCAGAAGACAAGTAAAGGGGGGTAGGGTAGAGGGAGTTTAGGGGGCCGGAGTTGAACGTTCAACGGGGTCGCGGGTTGGCCGGCCGAGTGGATTTTACCCTTAGCCGTCCCGCTTTGCGGGATTAGTCGGCGGGAGACTTGTTGCTGAACCGAAAGATTTCTCCGCGGACTTACGTCCGCGGCTACAGTCACTGAAAAATGTCAGCCTGTAGCCGACGACGTGAGTCGGCGGGAAGCTTGCTTCTGAACCGAAAGATTTCTTCCGCGGACTTACGTCCTCGGCTACAGTCACAGAAAAGTCCCAGCCTGAAAGACGTCCGCGGACTTACGTCCGCGGCTACAATCACTGAAAAGTCTCAGCCTGAAAGACCTGTGATCTTATCCCGCAGAGCGGGACGGCTACATCAATAGGTACTTTTTCGCGTATTTCGGATATTTCGCCTATTTCGCCTATTTCGTGGTTTTCGCGTATCTGGCGTATTTCGCGGTTTTCGCCTATTTCGCTTGTTTCGCGGTCTGATTTTCCGGCGGTTTTGCGGTGTGAACTGGACCGATCTGTCAAGAGCTTCGTGGTACGCGGTTCGGTGCATGGGACCGCGATGGATTGCATTTCGCGCATGGCACACCCTGAAGCTGAAGTCCGGCTGGTTCGAACGGCGCCGGCCAATTCGCCCATGGACCGATTACCCGTTCGAGAGGTTGGTGGCTGATCCAACGCTCGCCAAACCAGAGCAATACCTGACTTACCGGCGCACTACTGCGCCGTTTTTTTTCTTTCGATCCGACGATCAAAAGCAATTCGCTGCTGTGCTGGCGAAGTTCGATCGACCGGAAAGGAATCCGATCGTTGAATCTGAACGGATCAGCAAGGGCGAGTTTTGCTTGTTCTCGAATGCGTGGGTCGAATGCGGCTTTCCACCGGACTGGCATTGCAATCCGCTGACAGGAGAACGCGCCCCCATCGACGCGCATTGGAGTCGGATCGGCCATTTTGCGCACGGCGACATCAAGTGCGTGTGGGAGCTGGGGCGGTTTGGGTTTGCATACACGCTGGTGCGCGCGTATTGGCGTGATGGCAACGATAAATGGGCGGAGTTGTTCTGGCGTCTGGTCGAAGATTGGCGCGACCGCAATCCGCCGAATCGCGGCCCCCATTGGATGTGCGGGCAGGAAACCGCGTTCCGAGTGATGGCATGGTGTTTTGGTTTGCACGGGTTCTTGCAGAGTGGGGCGACGACACCGGAGCGCGTGGCCGGGCTGGCCCAGATGTTGGCGGTGTCAGGGGAACGGATCGCTGCCAACTTCGATTACGCGCTCAGTCAGGCGAACAACCATGGCATCAGCGAAGCGCTTGGGCTTTGGACGATCGGCGTGTTGTTCCCGGAGTTCAGCATGAGCGCTGAATGGGAACGGCTCGGGCGGTACTGGCTCGAAAGGCTCGGCCGCGAGTTGATTTACGATGACGGCGGGTTTTGTCAGCACTCGGCGAATTATCATCGGCTCATGTTGCACGATTATCTGTGGGCGCTGCGATTGGGCGACGTGCTGGCGCGGCCGTTCAGTGTCGAGCTGAAGGAGAGAGTGAAGCGCGCTGCGGATTTTCTGTGGTGCGTCCAAGACGCTGTCTCCGGCAGGATGCCGTGTTACGGGCCAAACGATGGATCGCTGGTGCTGCCACTGGACAATTGCGATTACCGCGATTACCGGCCTGTTGTGCAGGCAGCGTTCTGCCAGTGCACAGGCCAGCGTGTGTTCGAGAGCGGTCCGTGGGATGAAATGTTGATCTGGCTTTTCGGATTGAAAGCTGCCGAGGCGCCAGTGGCGCGACGCGAACGTGAAGACTTCAGCGCGGCGGAAAGCGGGGTGTACGCGTTGCGCGGCGGGGACACTTTCGCGGTGGTGCGATGTCCAAAGCGGTTCAGACATCGGCCTGCGCATGCTGATCTGTTGCATGTGGACCTGTGGTGGAACGGGGTCAACGTCGCGCTTGATCCCGGCAGTTACAGTTACAACGCGCCGATTCCGTGGGACGGCGCATTGGCCGAGACACGATTCCACAATACGGTGACTGTCGATGGCGAGGATCAGATGCAACGGGTCGGCAGGTTCTTGTGGTTCCCATGGACCGGAGGCGACCCCGGCGAAATCCGGAGTACAGCGACGGGGAATGTGAAGGTGTGGACCGGGTCGCATCCTGGCTATTACAGGCGCGGCAAGGGCGTGATTCATCGGCGTGCAATGGTGTGGTTAGAGGGCATTGGCTGGGTGATTTTGGACGGTC
>JARYMD010000213.1 GCA_029907285.1 Verrucomicrobiota bacterium
GGTGCTCTTCCCAGCGACGGGGTCGCAGGGCATATTTCCCGGCCCGGCGTGGTTGAAGGTCCGGGGGCAAGATCCGGGGGCGTTGCCCGTGAGGCGAGTTTGGTTCGGGCTGGGCCGGGCTGGGAAATATGCGGGCTAAGAGGTGTTCTTGGTCTGATTCGGTTGAAAGGGCTTGCCCCGTGCCGCCATCGCGGCACAATCCATTGGCTTGTGAAAGAACCGTTGAACTCGATCGATCGCTACTCGAGGATTCGCGCTCGTCTCTTGTTTATACTGGCATTTCTAATGGGCTGGCTTCTGCCACAAGCAAACACAGTTGGCGCTGAGCGCGCCAGTGACGCAGGTTCCGGGCCAAGACTCACTGTGACCAACCTGACCCGTGTTTTCCACAACGGCGAACACAACGCGTTCACGGATTTGATCAGGTTTCGTGACAGGTTTTATCTGGCATTTCGAAGCTGTCCGGACGGCCACTCCGTACATCCCACGGCTTCAATTATCGTTCTTTCCAGTGCGAACGGCATGGAGTGGCAACAAGTTCATCGGTTCAGCGTGAAACACCGGGACACTCGCGATCCTCATTTTCTTGTTTTTAAGGACAGACTCTTTGTGTACACAGGCATGTGGTACACCGGCCCGACTGCACCGGCGGCGACAATTCTTATCCGGGCTTTGTGGAGTTGGGGCCCAACAGCGCTCTGATCTCGTACTACTCGAGCCATGAGCTCGACTCGGCAGGCAAACCAATGACCGCGGTTTATCTGGCGAATCTTCACCTGAGCCCTGGCATGTCTGCAGCGCCATGATGTTTGGCCCGGGAATCTCACCTGATTGAACACATGGGTGTGCCTGGGGACTGGCCGGTGAGATTTCCGGGCTGGCTGAAACGTAGCCCCTCCGATAGAAGGCAAAAGAACTTCAAAAAGAACGGGCCGAGGTTGGTTCCTCGGCCCTTCGTGATTTGCTGTGTCCCAGTTTGTTACCACCGGCTGGCGCGCAGCGGCGTGCTCACCCTTGCTTTGGATGGCTTCATAAGATGGCGCGCTTCTGTTTGCCATTGCCGGTGCTGCATTTGTTACTTCTTCATTCGGTAGAACGTTGCAGATTGGGACGGCGACACAGCCAGTTTCTTGACATTCCCTTCCACAACTGCGCCGGATGTATCGACTGCGGACCAGTTCGCTGTCGGACCGAGCGCGGTCGTCTGTTCGAGCGTGAACGGGCTGGTCGCAGGCCATGAGATCACGACCTTTCCTGCCGTCATGGAGACGGACAGCGTGGGGTTGGGCTCGAGCGAGTCGGGACCGGCGGCGTAGTGGGCTGCCACTTGATCGGGCAGCAAAACGCCGTCCCAGATTCTGAACTCGTTGTACTTGCCCCTGAACATTGCGTCGTTCCATTGCGATCGGCCGAGCCAATTGTTTACGTAGGTGATGGTCGTGAGGTCCACCGGGGCGGGGCCGCTTGCGACCAACACGGCGTTGCTGTACAACCGCGCCACGTTTGCTGTGTAATCGTACACCACGGTCAGGAGGATTTCTTGATCCGTGGCCAGCGGCCTTGCAGCGGTCAGCGGAGCGGGCTCGGCGTTCGTTGCCGGGTCACGAACGGAGAACCGCAGGTTTGTGCCCCCCGCCGGCGAGAGGAACATATAATTGCCATTGCCATTGGAAACATCCTCGCCACCTGTATGTGCGCGGAGCCTATCCCATCGAGAAACACAATTCAAGATGGCTGAAATGTGGTCGCTTCGCGGCCCCTATGTTTCCTGGCAAAGAAAACTTGCCGTGCCGCTGAAATGCAGCAATACTCTCTGCTCAATCGCAGTCTGCTCAGCGCGACGCAGCGGCAATTGAACGCACTGCTTGGGACAAGCTGGCTGGTTGCAGAAGTATTGTTCTGTTTGCGCCGTGCCGGCCGGCGCGGCTCGGTCGCCCACGGGCAGGAGCAAGTTGGAATTAGTGACTGAACAGTCCGAAGCCGAGAGTGATGAATCGTCTGGGAATCCGCGAATGCTCCGCAGATTCTCAAAGAAAACAGCGCAGACAACCATATGGAGAAGGACAAAATGAACAACACATGGACACGGAGAGACTTCCTGGCCGCGACAGCCCTTACCGGTACCGCATTGCTCGCAACACGGCTTTCTTCCTATACCGCGCTTGCGGCTTCACAATCTTCATGGCCCGAACTGCCGCCGGTAAAGGTCCACGTGGTGTTCGCGGGGCGCACCGGTGACGCTTATCTGACCCGCCCG
The DNA here is from genome assembly GCA_029907285.1 of Verrucomicrobiota bacterium. Taxonomy (GTDB): domain Bacteria; phylum Verrucomicrobiota; class Verrucomicrobiia; order Limisphaerales; family J093; genus JAAYVR01. Next base: position 2,258 of record JARYMD010000213.1, read on the forward strand.
ACCGAAGAACTCGACAAGTTCAAAAACTACTTTGCAGAGCTGGAAAAGAAACTCGGCGACATCCGGTTCGTCGGTGGCGATGAAATCCCGCCAGCCGAGCCAGCCGCGGTGGCGGCAAAACTCAAGGACGCCGACGCGCTCATGATTGTGCATCTTTCGGGGCACGGCGGCGACGCGCCCGTCCTTTCACAGCTCATCGATGTTGGGCTGCCCACCGCGTTGTTTTCACAACCGTTCAGCGGCCATGGCTGGATGTACTTCCCGCAATGGCACAAAGCAGGAAAACCTGTCGTCTTGCTGCCGTCGAGCAATTGGGATGACATCGAGAAAGTCGTGACTCTTTTCCGTGCGCCGGCATGGATGAAACAGACGCGCATTCTGGCAGTTGGTGGTCCGCATGGCACCGCCTCCGCTTGCTCTGCTGAAGCTGTGAAAGCGAAGTTCGGCGCTGACCTGGTTGCCATCCCCAACGAACGCATCATGGAAGCAATGAAAGCGGTCGATCCGAAGGAAGCCGAAGCCGAAGCCGAGGAATACTGGATTCGGCCCGCACGGAAGATCGTCGAGCCCACGCGAGAGGAAATCATCGAATCAGCGCGAATGTTCCTTGGCGTGCGAAATCTGATGGTCCAGGAGAACGCGCAGGCGATCTGCAGTGTGCACTGCATGGGCAACCCGCGGGGCTGCCTCACGTTCAGCAAACTGAATGATCTCGGATTGGTTGGCGCTTGCGAGGGCGACATTGATTCCACCCTCACCATGCTCTTGTTCGGCTACGCGTTCCGTGTGCCCGGGTTTATCAGCGATCCTGTGATCGACATCGCACAGAACGCCATGATCCATTTCCATTGCACGTCTGCGACGAAGATGGGCGGTCCAAACGGTCCGCGTCTCCCATTCACCATCCGCACTCAGACAGACACCCGCGGCGGTGTCGCTCTCGAGGTCGAAAACAGGGTCGGCCAGCCTGTCACTTGCGCCAAACTGGTTGATCTCAACACAATGCTCGTAGTGACCGGCAAAATCACCGGCACAAGCACAAGCCCGCTGGCATGCCGGACGCAGTTTGCTCAAAGCGTCCCGGACGCAAGGCGGCTGTTCTTGAACTGGGGCGCCGACGCAATAAAGGGCGACGTCATGACGCTGCTGCATCGTGTCGTGTTCTACGGCGATTACCGAAAGCAACTCGAAGACCTCGGCGACCTCATGGGGTTCAAGGTCATCGAAGAAGGCGCCTAACCCGGAAATCTCACCGGATTGAAGGCGTGGGTGTATCTGGGGCGTTGGCCGGTGAGATTTCCGGGGTAGAGCCTATCAAGTCTCCGGTTCGGGCAGCAACAACGCCCCAAACAGCGCCAACGGAAACAGGAACCCAGCATACAAAAGCGCCAGCCTGAAATCTCCAACCTGAGAGAAAAGGCCGAAAATCACTGTGCCAGCTGCCGACACGAGCCGTCCGATATTGTAGCAAAAGCCTGCACCTGTGGTTCTCAGCAGTGTGGGGAACAGAGGCGGCAGGTACATCGTGAACAAACCAAATACGCCCGAGAAAAACCCCACCAGCGGGAACCAAAACCATACAAGACTGCGGTAATCGTGCGGCTCGAAAAACGCGCCTGTCATGGCGAGGAACATCCCGCCAAACATGACAACCATGCCCCGCCTGAAACCAAGTCGGCGCGCCAGCCATCCGCCAAAGAAATTTCCCGCCATCGAAATGGCAATGACCAGAAAGAAAGCCTGGCTTACGAGTTGTTCCCGGGCTGTTCCCTGCCAATTGGCGAGTTCGGGCAGGTTTCGCAAATGTTGGGCATGCCAAAACAAGAAGGCCCACCAGCCGGTCAGCGACGTTGCGCACACGAAGATTGCCTTGATTGTTGTGCCCAACACACCGCCCCGGAACAGGTCAATCAACCGCGGCGTGTCTGCTCCGGCTCTTGCGCGTGCTGATTGCCATTCCTCGGGTTCGGGCACGTGCCGTCTGATCCAGAAGACCATCAACGCCGGCAAGATGCCCGCCAGAAACACAAAGCGCGGCTGATAGCCAACCCCGAGGCGTCCCGTAACCGTGGCCAGGGTATAGACAGTCAAACAGGCGCCCAACACTCCGATGTTGACGCCGGTCTGCAGCACCGCTGCTATCCATGGGCGCCATCGGCGCGGCCATGTTTCAGCAAGCAACGACGAGCCAATTGCCCATTCGCCTCCTATGCCGAGCGCTGCGAGGAACCTGAAAATCATCAATTGCCACCATGTCTGGGCAACAAACGACAATCCAGTGAACGCAGCGTATGTCAAGATCGTCAGGCTCAGCGCTCTGCTTCGTCCCAGCAAATCTCCAATCCGACCGTAAAACCCGCCACCCAGCGCCCACCCGACCAGGAAAGCGGCTTGAATCCATGAACTCTTGCTCTTTACCGCGAGGTCCGCCGGGCTGCTGGCTTGCAACAGTTGCATCACAAAAGGCGCAGCCACCAGCGTGTAAAGATGCATGTCGAGCCCGTCAAACATCCAACCCAGCCACGCGGCAATGCCGGATTTGAGCTGTGCCGGGCTCAAATCGCGCAATCTCCGAGCATCCCCGCCTTGTGCATCAGGCGTGCATTGCGGTGCCTTCAGACTTTCAGGGGTTTTCATTGACAGCAGCGGTTGCAAGCCTCATGCCCGGGAATTGTGCATTGCGATCCCGATTCGGACAACGCCATTTTGGGTAGGGCGCGGCCTCCGCGTCGCGCGGTTGCTGTGACAGACAGTTTTCTCATTTCCGCGTAAACGCGGAACTCTGGCAGCGATCGGTTGTCCCACACTTTGGGCGATGCCACGCCCGCGGCGGTTTGTAGTCCCGCCTTTAGGCGGAACAGTTTCATGAAACCGAACATGAGCACTGTTCAGTGAACTGGCTGGGTTCCGCGCAGACGCGGAACTCTAACAGCGATCGGTTGCCCCGCATTTTGGGCTATGCCACGCCCGCGGCCGGTACCCCGGAAATCTCACCGGATTGAACGCATCGGCATATTTGAGGAGATTGGCCGGTGAAATTTCCGGGTTAGGTGGAAAGCCTTCAATAACCCAAGCAGGACGCTCAAATCCATGCTCCGACACGAATCTGCAGAGAGTTTCCCACAGATTTCGCCATATTCCCACAGATTCACCAGTGGTGCGATATGGTGACAGGCACGTAGTTCGCGCATGCTTGGCCTGTCTGAGGCCGAGCCTCGCTAACCTGGAGGCGCGACAGTGCAGACGTGCCATCGTGCACCGTCAGGAACGGAATATCGGTGGCTGACAGTGCCGGAGATGGCTTGTAACCTTTTTCGAGGTTAAGGATCAAGTCATGCGAACCGTTAATTGATACAACAGACGACATGAGCAACATCAACGAAATAACAAAAGATCAGTTCCAAACCGAAGTGTTGAACGCGAATCAACCGGTGCTTGTGGATTTTTATGCGCCGTGGTGCGGGCCGTGCCGTGCGATGGGCCCGGTGCTGGACGCGCTCGCTGCCGAATTCGCCGGCCGCGCTAAGCTTGTAAAGGTAAACGTCGATGACGCTCCGGAACTGGCTGCGGAGTACGGTATCACAGGCGTACCCACTCTCATCTTTTTCAACAACGGGAACATAGTGGACAGCATCGTCGGAATGGCGCCGCAAAGAGTGCTGCGCTCCAAACTCGAGTCGTTGGCAACTGCATAATGGGCTGGCGGTTGTGTTCGCTCGAATCTTGGCAGGAAAGCATCCGCATTGGTTATGAAAATAGAGTCAGCTATTCGAGTGCTCGCAGGCACGATGGTGTTGATCAGCGTCGCGCTCGGTCACTTTGTAAGCCAGTGGTGGCTGCTTCTCGCAGTGTTCGTTGGCATCAACTTGATTCAGTCTGCTTTTACAGGCTTTTGCCCGGCGGAGAACATTCTGGCGCGGCTTGGCGTTGGCAACTCGAAGGCGAGCTGCTGCTGCAACAGGCCCGATTAATGGCAAGGATCGGAAGAACCGAGCCGATTTGATGCCATGTCTCGCCTGCGGTGCGGGCGCTAGTGTCATGTGCGAGACCTTCGAATAACCGTGTAGCAATCATGCTGGCGATTTCAGACATTTGGAAGGCTGTCACATCCATTGCGATATTGGGGGCTGTGCTCGCCAACGTCGAGGCTGAGCAGTGGACTCTGCAGCGGGCTTTGTCGCACGCTCTGACCAACAGTCCTGACGCCCGGATCGCCCAGCAACGAATCACGGCGGCCAGAGCTGTAATTGACCAGGCCAACTCGGCGCTCTGGCCCCAGGTTCAGTTCAAGTCAACGTATGTTCGGACCGACAATCCCGTCATGGTGTTCGGGTCGCTCCTGAACCAGAAATCCATCGATCTCGGCACGCTGGATTTCAACAATGTGCCCGACGTTGACAACCTGAACGTTCGTGGCGTTGTCAGCATGCCGCTTTACACGGGCGGTCAAATCACCGCAGCCCGGAAAGGCGCAACTGCAAATGCAGAGTCCATAAAACAAGACGCCCGCGCGGTTCGAAACACGCTCGGATTCGAAGTGGCTCGAGCGTTTCACACGATAATAAAGGCACGCGGGTTCGTTCGCGCTGCCGAAGCCGCTGTTGCATCCTACGAAAACAATGTGGCCATTGCACGAAAACGCCATGAGGCGGGAACAATGCTGAAGTCGGATGTGCTTGCGGTTGAAGTCCGCCTCGCCCAGGCCAGAGAAGACCTTGTGCGCGCTCGAAATGGAGTTGCTCTTGCGTTGAAGGCGCTTCGCAGTCTGATCGGAGTTGAAGATGAGTCTTTCGAGGTTGTCGAAGACGTGCCTTCGGTTGAAGTGCCGTCAGAGTCAGACTTCTCCGGCCGGCCGGAACTGGCGAGTCTCGAACAGAAACTGCGGGCTGCTGAAGCCGCCGTCAAGGGCGCCAAATCGGGTTACCTGCCCAAGATCGGGGTTTTCGGGAGCCTCGATTACGATCATGGCTGGCGATTCAACGGGGACGGCGGCAGTTGGACAGCCGGGGCAATGTTGGAATGGAACCTTTGGGACGGCAAAGCCACGCGCGCCCGTGTCAGCGAAGCCAGGGCCAACCTCGAAATGATCGAAGAGCACGACCGCAAACTTCGGCTGGGTCTGGACCTTGAGGTTGAACAGGCGCGGCTCGGCCTTAAGGAAGCCAATGAACGCCTTGAAGTCACTTCAACTGTAATTGCTCAGGCGGAAGAAAGCGTTCAACTCACGCGCGCCCGATTCGAGCAGGGGCTTGCCTTGGCAACGCAGTTGATC
>JARYMD010000214.1 GCA_029907285.1 Verrucomicrobiota bacterium
GAACGCGCTCGAGCGATTGGTGAATCGGTTGGTCAGAAGGCGATGAAAATTTCGATGATTGCCGAACCTGTGGCAACGGGCTTTGTAATGCCGTTTTGGTGGGGGTTGGTGATTTGGGTCGTGGGCGGCAAGCTATTGAAGGGTGGCTACACGTACATGAAGGCTGTGGAAGTGGCGGGGCTTGCCAATGTGGTCACTGCGCTCGAATATGTGGTGAAAACGCTGCTGCAGATTGGATTTGGGAACCTCATGGCGGGGCCACATTTGGCATTATTGATCCGCGATTTTGATCCTACCAAACCCGGTCATGGGGCGTTGGTGGCATTGAACGTATTTTGGTTGTGGGCGCTTGCGATTCGGAGTTTGGGGATGGCGAAGCTGGGCGGGATGTCGTTTGGGAAGGCGGCAGGCGTTTTGTTTGGGCTTTGGTTTTTGTTTATGGGCGGTTCAATTGGGGTTGGTGTTTTGATGCAGCGTTTGGCTGGGCAGTAGAGCATGGGCGTGAGTCATTTGGATTGTTAATCAAGGAGTCTGGTGGACGTGACACTTTGTATGCGCAAGGGTCAAATCTATTATGCAATGCCGGGTTTTGAAGAAGTGAGCAGCTTTTTGACTGGCGGGCTTGGTGGTGCGGTGGAAGTTGTGGGATTGTGGCTGGCGAGTGCTGGCATTGGTGTTGACCGTGCGGGCTGGCGACCGGTAAAACGCCGGTCGCCAATGCTGGCGAGCGCGGGCGATGGAAACGGATTGATTCGTTTTGGCCCGGGTTGTGCTCGGTAAGGTGAAACAAAGTCGGTTTGCGGGTGTAATAATAGGAAACCAGCATGGCAAAATCTAAGTCGAGCAAGAAACGCAAGGTTCTGGTTGGGGTCCTGACCATTCTTGTGGTGGGTGGACTTGCGGCGTGGGCTTTTTGGAGGAAACGGGAGCCGGTGATTGTGGTCCAGGTAGAGAAGGCTGGGCGGCGGACGGTGACCGAGCACGTGGATGGGAACGGGCGAATCCAGCCTGTTTTTCAGGTGAAGATCAGCCCGGAAGTGAGCGGTGAGATCATTGAGTTGCCGGTTAAGGAGGGGCAGCGGGTATCGAAGGGTGACCTGTTGGTGAAGATCAAGCCTGACGTTTACGTTGCGCAAAAGAACTCGTCCGAAGCGAGCTACAAATCGGCGCTTGCGAACAAGGAATCGGCGCAGGCGAACCTGCAGAGGGCCGAGGCGGAATTCAGGCGGATAGAATCTTTGTTCCGGAGCTCGCTTGTATCTGAGTCGGCGTATGTGGATGCGAAGGCCGGATACGAAATGGCGAGTGCACAGCTTCAGAGTGCAACACACCAGGTTGAGATGGCGGAAGCGGCGTTGCGCCGGGCCGAAGAAGATTTGCGCAAGACGACGATAACATCGCCATTGGACGGTGTGATAATCCGGCTGAATTCGCAGTTGGGGGAGCGTGTTGTTGGGACGGCGATGATGGCGGGCACGGAGATCATGGTTATTGCGGATTTAACGGAGATGGAGGCCAGGGTGGATATTGGTGAGATGGATGTGGTGCTGATCGCGCCCGGACAGAGCGCGAAGCTCGAGGTGGATGCATTCAAGGATCGGAAGTTCAACGGTGTTGTCACCGAGATTGCGAATTCCTCGAGGGCGCTAGGGGGCGGTCTGGGTGGTGGACAGTCACAGGACGCGACGAAATTTGAAGTCAAGATTCGGATCAAAGAGCAGGCACCGTTTCGACCCGGCATGTCAGTGACAGCCGAGATTGAGACAAGGTCCCGCACGAATGTGATCACTGTTCCGATTGCGAGTGTGACGACGCGACTTCCGAAACCGCCGAATGAGGGAAAGAAGCAGGGCTCAACGAATGGCAAAGACAATCCCGGTTCGAGTTCGAAATCGGGCAGCGGCAATTCGACCACGAACGCGAATGATTCTTCGACGAACGCGGTGGCGGCGAAGAAACCTGGTGAAAGGCTGCGCCCGATTGAGGTTGTTTTTGTGAAGGATGGAGATCGGGTGCGGATGGTGCCGGTCAAACGCGGGATCAGCGACGATAACTATATCGAGATAACGGAGGGTTTGGAAGAGGGTCAGGAAGTTGTTTCGGGTGGATTCAAAGCGATCAGCCGTGAGCTTGAGGACGGCAAGAAGATTCGCATTGGCAAACCGGTCGAGAGTGAGAAAGACAAGGAAAAAGAACAGGGGGCGAAATGACAAGCCGATTTGAAGTGGGGGTTGTTTGGATGCCGGGGTTGACGGTTGTTTGGACGGTTGAATTTGCATCATGAGCCTGATTCGGCTTGATCGAATATCGCGCTATTACCGGATGGGTGCGGAAACCATTCGTGCGCTTGAGGAAGTTTCGCTCACGATCGATCGTGGTGAATACGTTGCCATCATGGGTCCGTCTGGCTCTGGCAAATCCACGTTGATGAATCTTCTTGGATGTTTGGACACGCCGACTTCGGGGGTTTACGAACTGAACGGGCTGAACGTGAGCGAGATGGACGACAACCAACTCGCCGAGGTGAGGAATCGGGAGATAGGTTTTGTGTTTCAGACGTTCAACCTGTTGCCGCGTGCGACTGCGTTGCGTAATGTTGAGTTACCGCTCATTTACGCGGGGCTTGCCGCGGAAGAGCGTCGGCAGCGCGCGCTTGAGGCGCTGGAGCGTGTTGGTTTGGGGGGGCGTGTCAATCACAAGCCGATGGAGTTGTCTGGCGGGCAGGGGCAGAGGGTGGCAATAGCCAGGGCACTGGTCAATCGTCCGTCGATTCTGCTGGCGGACGAGCCGACGGGGAATCTCGATTCGAAGACCGGCATGGAGATTATGGCGATTTTCAACGATCTGGCTGCGACGGGGCACACGATAATCCTTGTGACCCACGAAGAGGACATTGCGCACTGCGCGCGGCGCATGATCCGGCTGCGGGACGGCCGGATTGCGAGCGACGAGCCGGTTCGGAAGTGAGCCATGCGTTTCATCATTGAATTGCATGAGGCACTGCTTATCGCATGGGATGCGGTTCGGGCGAACAAACTGCGTGCCGGGCTGACGACCCTTGGGATTGTTGTGGGGATAGTGACTGTGACCCTGATGGGCACAGCGATACAGGGTATTCAGCGGGGATTCAGGCAAAGCATTTCGGTATTGGGGACTGACGTTCTGTATGTGCAGAGATTTGACTGGTTCATAAACTCGCATGCGGAATGGCTGCGTCAACAGCGGCGCAGGGAGATCACGTGGTCCCAATTCAAGGCCTTGGAGCGGCAACTCAACTCGGCTCGGGCGGTGGCTCCCATGGTGGACATTCGCGAGGCTGTCAAATACAAGAATAGAAGTGCGACGGGGGTGACGATAATAGGCACGACGGACCAGTTTCTTGTGACTGGCGGCGTGGGGATATCTGAGGGGAGGTTCATTACTCCTGAGGAGTCGGAAGGAGGGCGGCCGGTATGTGTGGTTGGGGCGCAAACGGCGACGAATCTGTTCAGGGGGGAGCCGATTTTGGGGAGCAGGGTTTACGTTGGCGGTCATCCGTTTGAAGTTGTTGGTGTTTTGGAAAAGCAGGGTGAGTTTCTCGGGGCGTTCAGTCTGGACAATCAGGTTGTGATTCCGATTGGCCAGCTGACGGCGCATTTTGTTCCGTTTCCTGATTACACGATACAGGTGAAGGTGGGTGACGAGAGCCGGCTAGAAGATGTTAGGGAAGAAGTGCGTGGGTTGATGCGCAAGATACGGCATGTGCAGCCCGGGGATGACGATGACTTTGCGATAAACCAACAGGATCAGTTCATAAAGACATTCAATCGCGTGACGGGTGTGATTGCGACTGTGGGGCTTTTCATAACGGGTTTGTCGTTGTTTGTGGGTGGGATTGGAATAATGAACATTATGTTTGTGTCGGTGGCGGAGCGGACGCGTGAGATTGGGATTCGGAAGGCGATTGGTGCGAAGCGCCGCAACATACTGATTCAGTTTTTGTTGGAGTCGATGTGCATTTGTCTTTTTGGGGGCTGCATAGGGCTGGCGCTTGCGGCGCCTTTGACGTTGGCGCTGCGGCGTTTGATGCCGGCGACGATGTCGTTTGGTCTTGTGGGGCTTTCTCTTGGCGTGTCGTTGGTTGTTGGTGTCATTGCTGGTTTTATGCCGGCGTGGCGCGCGGCGCGGCTCAACCCTGTTGAAGCATTGCGCAACGAGTGATGTTTGGCCATGGGCTCTTACTCTTCAAAGACAGGTCGCACGCGGGGCAGTCTGCTTTGGGCTGAGCTGAGGGAGAGTTTCTTCATGGCGATGTCAGCGCTTGTTGCGCACAAACTGCGTTCTTCTCTGACGTTGCTTGGGGTGCTGGTTGGGGTTTTTTCGATCATCGTGACCATGACGGCGATGCGCGTTCTCCAGAGCAACATTGAGACGGAGCTGAGCCAGTTGGGGAGCCACACGTTCATGGTCCGGAAATGGCCGGCTGTCTATTTTGGCGGGCCGGAAGGTTTTGAGAAATTCCTGCGTCGAAAGAACATTACCTATGCGCACGGCAAGCAGGTGATGGAAAAGTCTGCTCTGGCGCGCACAGTCGGCATGGAGAGCGGTTTGTGGGCTGGAGAAGCAATCTCGAGGTACGACAAGACGCCGCCTAATGTGTCGTTGCTGGGGTGCACGGTTGGTGCGTTTGCGGCTCACAACTGGTTGGTGGGGGAGGGCCGGCTTTTCACCGATGGCGAGGTTGAGAGTGGCCGTGCGGTATGCGTGTTGGGGGCGAATGTTGCGAAGGTTTTGTTTCCGCACAGCACGGCGGTTGGTGAGACGGTGAAGTTTGACGGGATAGGCTATACGGTTGTGGGTGTGCTGGAGCCGAGGGGCGCTTCGCTTGGGGGGGATCAGGACAATTTTGCCGTGGTGCCGTTGACGACCGGGATGAATCGCTATGGCCGGCAATGGCGAAGCCTGTCGATACTGGTGCAAGCGCAGTCCCAGGAACTGTACGAGGACACAGTCGAGGAGGTGCGCGGCATTTTGCGTGCTGTGCGGAAAGTGCCGCCCGGGGACGAAGACGACTTCGAGATATTCTCGAATGACAGTTTGATTGGGCAGTTCAAGCAAGTGACGTTGACGGTGCGGCTTGGTGTTGCGGTTGTCAGTTCGATTGCGTTGATAGCGGCGGGCATAGGAATAATGAACATAATGCTTGTTTCGGTTACGGAACGGACGCGTGAGATTGGAATCAGGCGTGCTGTTGGGGCCAAACGGCGGAACATCATGGCGCAGTTTGTGCTGGAAGCGATTGTGTTGTGCGAGGTTGGGGGTGCCATTGGCGTGATTCTTGGGATACTGGGCGGGAACGGTGCAGCGTATTATTTTGAGGTCCCGCCTGTGATACCCGTTGACTGGGTGTTTTTTGGTCTTTTTATTTGCTCGGTTGTTGGCTTGATATTTGGGACTTATCCGGCTTACAAAGCTGCGAACCTTGATCCGATCGAGTCGCTGAGGCATGACTAGCCCATGATAGGGCGGCACAATGTTCTTCATAATTCCAGTTGGGGTTGATTACCGGACGCAGCGCCTGCCGGTTGTTACTTTCGTTCTGATCGGGATAAACACGCTGATTTACCTTTTGTCATGGCTTGTTTTTCTTGGGGGCGGGCCAATTGCTGAGATCAAGCTTGTGATGGCTTTGGGGCTGACTCCGGCGCGTTTGGAGTTTCACACCCTGTTCACGAGTTTGTTCGTGCACACGGGTTTCTTTCATCTGTTGGGCAATATGATTTATCTGTTCCTGTTCGGTTCATGTGTTGAGGACATTTTGGGCCAATGGAAGTTTGTGTTGTTCTATCTTGCTGGCGGGTTGGCTGCTGATTTTGTCCACATTCTGGTTTCACTGGTGAGTGGGGCGGGTGATGTCCCGATGATAGGCGCGTCGGGAGCGATTTCAGCCTGCATAGGGGGGTTTGTGTTGTTGCTGAGCAAGGCCAGCATCAATTTCCGCTGGGTTTTCTGGTTGATCTTCCGGGTTTGGACGGGGGAATTCTGGTTGCCGGCGTGGCTTGTAATATCCTTTTGGTTTTTCAAAGACCTTTTTTCTGCGGGCATCAGCATTGCGAGTGAGTCAGCAGATGGTGGGGTGGCATTCGGCGCGCATGTCGGCGGATTTCTCGCGGGCCTTGGGATAATCGGTTTGCGCCGGCTTGCCGGGCATAAGGCAGAGGGGCAACTAACGCAGCCATTGTCTGTGCGGCGTGTTGCTGCGGCACCAAGAAGACCGCGTGTTGTTGCCGTCGCCAGAGCTGACATGTTCATTTATGACAATGGGACGCAACTGGGCCCGCTGACGCCAGGTCAAGTGCAGGCGATGTTGTCCGACGGCACTGTTTCGCGTGAGGCATTTTATTGGCAAGAGGGGATGAGCGAGTGGCGAAATGTCGGGGAGCTATTGCGTGAGTGAGTGGCTGCGCGGACGCGATTCTTCGGCATGGCAGGGCGTGCAAGGGACTGCGGGCTGCAATTCGGACAGAGGCTTTTGACATCTCCGCATAAACGCGGGACTCTGCCTGCGATGGATTCCAGTGGTCATTTGGCGAAGCCACTCCCGCGGCACGTCGGAGCTGTTCCGCGTTCAGGCGGAACACAGAGATTGCGGTCATGGCAGCGATAAAATTGGGGTTGGCAACAGAACAATCCCGTTCAGAATGCTGCATCTGATTTGGATTGGACGGCTGAAGTTGTGTGACGGGAGATCAACTATGCGAACACTCGGTTTGAAATTTTGGCTGGCAGTGGCGGTTTGGTATTTTGCCTGTTTTCTGTTTCGGCCTGGATTGGCGGAGGCTGGGATTAACAATTTGGACACGGACTGGTTTTACGACGCGAAGTACGGGGTTTTTATGCATTTTTTGCCCGGGAACGCTTCTCAGCTTGAGCTGGTGGAGAGATTCGATGTCGAGGCGGTGGCTGGTCAGTTGTCTGAAATGGGGGCAAAGTATTTCGTTATTACACTTGGACAGAATTCGGGTTATTTCATATCGCCCAACGATACCTACGAGAGAATGACGGGGTACAAACGCGGTGAACGTTGCTCGGTGCGGGACCTGCCTTTGGATCTTTTTGAGGTGCTAAAGCCGCGGGGGATCAGGCTGATGCTTTACCTGCCGTGTCAGGTGCCGAACGAAGACGCTCGTGCGCAGGAAGCGTTTGGGCTTCCGGCTGGCAAGAAGGATCAGCCGATTGATGTGGCATTCGCTGCGAAATGGGCTGAAGTGATCGGAGAATGGGCGCGCAGGTACGGGGACAAAGTGTCGGGTTGGTGGTTCGACGGTGGTTATGAGCACATTGGTTTCAACAATGCCATTGCCGCCAAGTACGCTTCTGCGGTCAAAGAGGGCAACGCCCGCGCAATTGTTACTTTCAATCCCGGTGTTCGTGTGATTCGGCATACCGAGGCGGAGGATTACACCGCGGGTGAATTGAACGAGCCGTTGAACGTGATTCCTAAGGGACGCTGGTTGAACGGATCGCAGTGGCATGCTTTGACG
>JARYMD010000215.1 GCA_029907285.1 Verrucomicrobiota bacterium
CGTTGCGCCGTCTTCAAGCGCAGCCAAAACATTGACAGGCCTCGCGCTATTGCTGCCAACCCGTGCAATCAACACCGCACTCCGCTTCGGACCCTCCTTCATCTCGGTCAGAAGCTGCTCGAGGTCCCGCTTCGTCTCCTCACAAGCCTCCTGTGAGTTTTCGAGCCGGTCAATCACTTCCCGGGCAATCTGTTGCGCCTCAGGACTGGAGCTGTCAATTACCTCATGCAGAATCTTGGCGCGGTGCGACACCGGCACATCTTTGTCCTGCAGCATTGTCAAAACCGGGTGCGCGGTTTTCTTCACCTTTTCCCGTGGGCCAAACGGATTCACATCGGCCCCGGACTCGTTGTTTTTCATTCTCGAGCTCATGCCTGGTCTTCCGAAATCAAGCGATGTTCCCTTGGCTCCAACCGCCCGCCCCTCCAGCGTGAACAGCACATCCACAGGCTCTCGGCGTGCCTCAAGCCAGACAAAATGGCACAACGCCCCGCCAAGGCGCACGGCGGGAACAACCACACGGCAATCCCCACCGCCGCCGCACCCGGCTCAGCCAAGATGTGCCTTCGGAGTAAGCGTAAGGCGCGCATCCTGCTCGATCTGAGCGCCGATCTCCTGCGTGTCATCAAGAAACATCCCCTGGTCGTTTCGCAGTGCCCAGGGAACATTGGTCGGCAGTTCCATCCGCGCAGCCAGCGTTTGAGCCACGTCGCCTGCCGGCACATCCCATTCGAGGTCCTCAACCTCAATGTCGTTGGATTCCGTGATGTCCGTCGCGCGGAATCTCAACCGCGAGGGTCTCGTTCGTTGCACCGTCACTAGATCGTTCATCATTACACTCATTCTGTTTCTCCTTTCTGTTCTTCCGTGCTTTGTGCTTGCAGCCAGCAGTCGCCGATCGACTGCAAATCGATTCTCGCATCCGACACGACGTCGGCAGTCTCGAGCAGCGCGCCAACAGCCACCGCCACCGCGTCTGCGGCGGTCCGAAACAACGCCTTGCTTCGCGGCGCGCCGGTCAGATCAACCTCGCAAACCAATAACAAGCCTGTCGGTTTTTCTTCGAACCCGAACCGCGCCATCCCCCAGAGCATGGAGGCGTCCATGGCCAACAGCTCGATGGCATTCATGCGCCAGCGTTCAAGCCCGGCATCTATGTCTTGTGCAGCAACACAGCGCAAAGCCAACCTCCCCTCAGAGCTGACTACCGCAATCCGCCAAAGCAATCCGCCAATCCTAACGGTCAAACAAGCCCTCGGAATGGCTTCCTTCACCCATGCGTCGGCCGGAGGCACCCATATCGGGTCCGACTCGCCCGCAAGGCACCGACCCGCCCACCGAAGCATGTCCTCCAGATGGCATGAATCGCTCGCGTCTTGCTCATCAGCCGCTGAGCCATCATCCAGTACCCACCACGCAACGTCCCGGGCAAGCATGGTCATGCCGTTCGATTGAATCTTTTTCCAAAGCCCGGGTGCGCCCAGTGCCGCGCACGCTTTGTTGTGCACACGATCGTAATCGAAAAGAAAATGAATCCAGTTCGGTCGCACCGTGATCCGCCATGGATACAACCCGGCTCTCAGCTCACAATGGCCGGTCAACCGCGTCGGCTCGCCTGCAGTCGCTGCCGACGACCATGTCATACTCTGGTTTGGCACTGATGCCTTGCTCATGCGATCCTTATGTGGCGGGTTTTCTCGTCTGTGTGGCTTTGAGAAAAGGTTCCCGCGACAACGGCAGCAAATGCACGTTGCGTTGCCACCATTGCGCGGCCTCGCGATTCAACACGCCCGCGGGGTCCAACTCATCAAACTGTGCCGCCATCATCGTCAGCGATGCGTACGTCAGAAGAAGTATGTGTTTCAGCGGGAAACCCGCTGGCACGGTCGGCCCAAGACACAGCACCTGAACGGGCAAATTGCCGGAGCTAACATTCGGATGCCACACATCGCCCGGGTCCAAAATGTACACGAACGATGTTCCCGGCTGCGGCTGGCGTGTTGCTTCGAAGGTGTACACCAGGCCAAGCACCGCGTGATCGCCAAGCCGCAGCCCCGATCCTTCAGTTGGCCGACGTGGAACCGGCATGCGCATCTCGGCCGTGATCTTCAGATCGCCGCTCAGATCGGCTGCCAAAACCTCGATCGGCCCGCCAATCTGCTCGATCGCCAAAAAATCGCGCAGCTCAGCGGTCTTTCGCGCCTGCCACGAAGCCGAACCTGCGTTCAAAAGCTGCGCAAAACGCATCTTCATCAAAACCCCACCGCTGAGCTCGACCTTCGAAAGGTCATTCAACCCCGGCCGGTTTGATGACGTTGACGTTGTTTTCTTCATTGCGGTGAATCGTGGTGTGCTGGCACAACCAGCCAGACTCTGTTTGCATCTCGCAGCGTTGCGTGTGACAAAGCGCGTACACCGAGCCGGCGAATCGGCACATCGAGCACAGAATCAAGAGCCACTGTCGCAACTGCGCCCGAGGCATCCATCGGGCCGGCCACGACGATCCGTTTGCAGGTTTGGCATTTCTGTGTGCACAAATCTCCGAACGGCTGAAAATGCCGCACAACTGTCACTGCGCCACATTTACATTTCATTTGATCAACCCATCTCATGTCCGGAATCTGAAGCAGAAGATCGTGCGACTTGTGATTGGCCCCGGCCGTTTCCACCAACTCGCGGATGCTCAGATCGGGTATCGGTCTTGCGGACCGCACCACCCGGTATTGCACGTGTTCGCATGGACAGTTTGAGTTCCTTCGCATCGGAACAACAACCGTCCGGTGCGTGTATCCGTTGTATTCCACCGCAGTGTTACAAACAGATCGCCCAAGTCTGAGCGCGTGCCTGATCACCTGATTTGTTGCAAGGTCTGCGCTCATTGCACACAGGAAGCTCAAACTCCGGGTTGGAACCACTCCCGCCCCTTCCAAAGAAGGGTCGTGGGCCGTGCCATCGCAACTGTACTGCCGCACGTTCGCATCGTGATCGCGCCATTCTCGCAGACCAAACAAGCATGCCGGACACGGACCCTGCCCACCCAAATTCCCAAAGAATCGAACCACCGCTGTCAGCGTCTCCCCGTGCAGTGCCGCGTGAACCAGCGGTTTCCCAAGCCAAATGCATCGCTGCCCCGTATCCACCTCCGCAGGTAGATTGTCCGTTGCCATGACAACAACGTCCGCTTCCACCAGGCCCGCCAAAGACAAATCCTGCACAGGCTTCACATAGACCCGAATTTCAAGGTCGGGACAGATTCTTCGGCACAGTGTTGCAATCACGTCCGCTTTGTTCTTCCCGATCGCTTCAGGGTAACACTCGTGAGTCAGCAAACTCACCGGCCGGTATTTCTTCGGATCGATCAACACAAGGCCTCGGACCCCACATCGTGCAAGATGCAATGCCACGCGCCCGCCAACACTGCCGCATCCAACAATCGCAACTCGCAACCCGCCCAGCGCGGCCGCACCGTCTGCGCACATCCCAACCAGTTTCGGAAACCTGGCCGCGCGCTCCGGGCGTTGAGCATCTGCACCGCTTCGCCTCGTGCGACTTCCTGTTGATTGCGCAATGGGTTTCATCGGTCCAAATCAGGCATGTTCAAATACCCCGCCGATTTCAAAAGCGGCTGGTTGCAGACCGGGCATGTGGACCGTTCCGCTGCACAATCCAAACCTGAATCTGCAGTTTTCTCATGCACCGGCGTGCCACACCATGCACACATCAGACACCGCGACTGTGCGGTGAACGGCATCCTGCAATGCGGACACTCACGGCCTACCCGCTCGACGGCGGCGGTCCGTGTTTGGGCCTCCCGAAAAGAACCACATGGACTTGAAACCCGGGATGCCACTGGACAACATCCAGTTCCCTCGCCAACGCAACACGTGGCACGATGAAACCATTGATCCGCACCTCGCAATCTGCGCCGGGCAGCAGCAAAACCCGCCACTGCCCGGCCCGGTTCCCCACCGGAACGGCCGCCACGCCGCCTTCAACGCCTTCGCCTTCTTCAATCACCCGCGGGTTGCCCGCGTCGTCTGCACCAAGCCACAAGCCCGCTTTCGGCAACGGAATCGTTGTTCGACGTTGTTCGTGCGCAATCGAAGCCTCGTCGTTGCCAATCCTTTCAAGTATCAGTTGCACTTCCAGGACATCGGCGTTGCTCCCTTCGTCCGCGCTCTCCGCTGTCGGTTGGTGCGCCGCCTGGTTTCCGCTGTCGGTCTGCATTTCGCCGTTCAACATGCATACCAAACTACCGGAGCCGCAGGTGTTGTTAATACCTCGTAACATCCATCTAAGCTCCTTCGAGGAACTGCGGCGTAACCAGCTCCAGCTCACTCAATGAATAAATCGTGTGCCCGTTGGTTCCCTCCCAAACCCATCGCAATACTTCGCAGCTCAGTTATTGTCCGAATCGCAAACCACGCGCAGTTGAAGCCCGCTTTGCCACGCCGCAGCCCCAGCCACAACGAGCACATTAGCAAAGCTCAGACTTCGACCGGCCACCCACCCGGTCGCACAATCCCCAACGCGCCATTCGGCCACGCTTTTGATGCATGGCCCGCAGCGCGTCACAGTCCCGCTTTCCACCAAGGAATTCGCCGGATTGAACGCATGGGTATGTCTGATGGGTTGGCCAGTGAGATTTCCGGGTTAGCGCTCATTGGGCAGCAACATACGCGCCTCAAACACGCAAGAATACGGCGTTCCCATCTTTCGCCTCTTTTCGTTCTTTCAGGCTGACCGAAAGAACCGCCAACTGCTCTTTCGGTGATACCCCAAAAAACCAAACGAGACGAAAAAAGCACCGGCAGAAAAATGCGCGGCCGAAAGATGAGGCGGCGAAGAATCGCCGCGCTCCTACAGCGCGTTGGAGAAAACAATCGCGTCAGGAGCGCGGCCGTCCCCGGCCGCATCAAAATTCAAACTGTGTAGGTTCCGCTTGCGACCCGGCCGCCGTGACCCGTCCAATTGGTGTGGAAAAACTGGCCGCGCGGCGCATCGACGCGTTCGTATGTGTGGGCGCCAAAGTAATCGCGCTGCGCCTGAAGCAGGTTCGCCGGCAGCCGCGCGCTCCGGAACCCGTCGAAAAACGCCAAAGCCGTGCTCAATGCCGGCACCGGAATGCCCTTTCGAACTGCCATGCTCACAACCTTGCGCCAGCTTCGTGCACAGCTCTTTATTGCCTTCTTGAAAAACGGGTCCAAAAGCAGATTTGTCAGGTTCGGGTTCTTGTCGAACGCTTTCTTTATCTCGCCAAGGAAAACACTCCGAATGATGCACCCGCCACGCCACATCAACGCAATGCCGCCGTAGTTGAGGCTCCATCCGTAATGCTCCGCCGCCGCGCGCATCAGCATGTAACCCTGCGCGTAACTGATGATCTTCGACGCATAAAGGGCCCTGCGAATGTCATCGATCCATCTTTTTCGATCTCCCGCGAACCGCGGATTCGACGCTGGAAACACTTTCGACGCCTCAACGCGCTGTTCTTTCATCGCAGAAACGCACCGCGAATAAACAGCCTCGGCAATGAGCGTTATCGGAATTCCAAGTTCCTGCGAGGAAATCACCGTCCATTTGCCCGTGCCTTTCTGCCCGGCCGTGTCCAGTATCTTGTCCACCAACGGCTGCCCGTCGTCGTCCTTCTTTGCGAGAATGTCGCGTGTTATCTCGATCAGATAAGACTTGAGCTCGCCCTCGTTCCATTCTTTGAAAACCTCGTGCATTTCATCCGGCGTCATGCCCAAACCGTCTTTCATTATGTGGTAAGCCTCGCAGATGAGCTGCATGTCGCCATACTCGATCCCGTTGTGCGTCATTTTCACATAATGACCTGCGCCCCCTTCGCCCACCCAGTCACAACACGGTTCTTCCGCACCGGTTTTGGGGTCTGTGACTTTTGCGGCAATCGCCTGGAAAATCGGTTTCACGTGCGGCCATGCCGCGGGGCTGCCGCCGGGCATGATGCTCGGGCCGTGCCGCGCGCCTTCCTCGCCACCGCTGACGCCTGTCCCGATGTACAACAGCCCTTTGCTCTCGACGTATTTGGTCCGGCGAATGGTGTCTTCAAACAGCGAATTGCCACCGTCAATTACGATGTCACCCGGCTCGAGAACGCCCAGCAACTGCTCGATGAACTCGTCCACGGGCTTCCCAGCTTTCACCATCAACATCACCCGGCGCGGCTTCTTCAGCAACGCAGCCATCTCCTGCAAAGAATGCGCCCCGATAATGCGTGTGCCCCTGGCCTCGTTGGCAAGGAAATCGTCCACCTTGGACACAGTCCGATTATAAGCCACCACGGTAAAACCGTGGTCGTTCATGTTGAGAATCAAGTTCTGGCCCATTACAGCCAAACCGATCACCGCAATGTCTCCAACAGGTTCCATGGTCAAATGCCCTTTTTCTGTGTTCAGCAAAAAACTCTGAACAATACTACCCCCGAATTCCACTGGCGCCAGCAGATTCTCAACCGGCTTTGCTGTCTTGGCACGCTTCGAACTCCACAGCCACAACGCTTATCCCCAGTTTCGCCGCCGCCGTAGAAACAACCTCCATCTCCAAAACCAGCGTCTTCCCCGCCTCGAAGGCCAACACGGCCACGCCATTCTCAGCGCACACTTCCACCGTCTTCGACCCAACAGTCGGAATGTCAAAACGCATGTCGTGCCCTGACTTGGCCACTTTCACCGCAACCGCGCCACCCCCGGAACCTGCCAGCGCCCCGCCCCTTGCCAGACAATGGTCTGTCCCCTCGAACGCCTCAACAGCCAAGACCGTCCCACGCCTCACTACAACCGTCTGGCCGATTTCGAGCTTCGATATCTGCTTCGCAATATGAAATCCAAATCGCACGTCAGATTCCTGGTCTGCATCCAGAGCCGGGCCGAGTCTGAACCCCACACCGGGCATCAGCGGCCTCAACCACGGCGTCGCCTCGACCAGTTCAATCCCGTCCTTCTTCAATTCTTCCGCTATTGCCCCGAATATCGTGTGCGCGTTCTTTGCCTTTAGCCGCCACAAAAGCCGCATCGCACGCAGGTCCGGACGAAGATCAAACAGGTTTTTCGGAGCAATTTGCCCCAACATCACACAACGCCTAACCCCGCGCTCCGCAAACGCCGATATCATCCGGTCCAATTGCCCCACCCGCAGCCAAACAACCTCGTCAACGAACTCTGCAATCCGCGGGTCTGTCTCATTCTCAAAAGCCACAGCCACAACCCGCAGCGTCCCCTCCTGCCGCGCAAGCCGCGCAAATTCGATCGGCAGCGACCGATTCCCCGCAATCAGGCCCATCGTTGTTTTCGCCATCTCAGACACGCTGCCGACCATATCCGCCATTTCTGCCGACGCAATTCCAATCAAGCGCGCCCCGGCCCGCCCGCGGCGGCCAGAGTCCCGCCTTTGGGCCGACCTGAATTGAGCACTCATTGAGCAGCAATGGCTTTGA
>JARYMD010000216.1 GCA_029907285.1 Verrucomicrobiota bacterium
CGTTACTGGAAAAACAACCCGCGAAAATCAAGGGCCTAATCTAAGCGACATTCGTGTCTGTCCCCATATTTTAGCGAGGCGGAGGAAACAGCGAGAGCGGCAAGTACCCATTGGACATTACCACACAGCATGCCTGCGCGATTTGAGGCGAAGTTTAGCTGAGCATTTTCTTGCTCGAAATCCGGTTGCCTGCAACCCGCATTGATCACTACTCTGTTGTTAAACAGTCAAACTCAGTGCACTCAAGAAACGCTCGTTATGGCCGCCGGCCAAAACAAAACCAAGTTTGACATATGAAAGAAAAACCAACCGGTATCAGTCGCCGCAAAGCCCTCGCTGGCGCCGGCACAATCGCAGCCACACTCGTAATGACCGCTGCTGGCAACGCCGGTGAACAAACCTCATCAGAACCCACCCCCCAAGTCAGTCGTCGTCCGCGCGGAAGCCGATTGGCGGACATCATCGCAGCAACGCCGTTCGTCGATACGCACGAACACTTGGTCGAAGAAGAACGAAGAACAAACTGGTCCGGCCCCGCTGGCGGTGTGCCATGCAACGATTGGGCGTTGTTGTTTTCACACTACCTTGACTCCGACCTCCAGGTCGCAGGTCTCTCGGGTAAAGATTATGCTGCACTGGTCTCTCCGGACACACCGCTTGACCGCAAGTGGGCACTGGTCGAACCTCGCTGGCCCGCAGTCAAGAATACCGGTTACGGCCAAGCAGTCAGAATAGCCGTCCGCGAACTTTACGACGTGGACGAAATTGACGAGCGCACTATTCCCCGCATAAACGAGAGTTACCGGGCGCTCGTCAAACCCGGGTTTTACGCCAAGGTGTTGCGCGAGCACGCCGGCGTGGAATCATGCCAGGTGAACGCGCTGGACGCGCCGTTCAGGGAAACCAGCCAGCCCCTGCTTTTGATGCAGGACATCAGCATTCTCTCGCTTGGCTCGGCCAATGCAAACCTCTGGCGGTCGTTGCCAGACAGCGCCGGCCAAAAGGCCGAGGATTTGGCCGGCTGGCATCGGGTCATTGACGATTATTTCGCCAAGTACGCGCCTTATGCGGTGGCGGTCAAAACCCAGATCGCGTACTCGAGAAGGCTCGACTTCGCAGATGTGCCAGCAGAACAAGCTGAGGGGCCTTTCAAAAAGATTCTCGCCAAAGAACCCGTCACCCCCGCTGAAAGGAAAGCGCTCGAGGATCACCTGTTCTGGTACTGCATGCGCCAGGCAACAAAACACGGGCTGCCGGTGAAAATGCACACCGGTTATTACGCCGGCCAGGGCGGAATGCCACTGGACCGCGTTGTCCAGAACCCGGCCGACGTCTCGAACCTTCTGCGCCACGCCCCAGACACCACTTTCGTTCTCATGCATATCGGCTACCCATGCCAGGAACAGATGATCAGCCTCGCCAAGCATTACCACAACGCCGTCATCGACATGTGCTGGGCATGGATCATCAGCCCAACTGCATCAGAGCGTTTCGTCAGAGATTTCCTCGTGACCGCCCCGGCCAACAAACTGCTTACGTTCGGCGGCGATTACATCCCTGTCGAGTGCGTCGTCGGCCACGCAGCAATCGCACGCCGCGGCCTCACCCGGGCTCTTGAAGGATTAGTGGGGGACGGCTGGTTGTCCCGCACAGACGCAATTGACCTCGTCGAACCTCTCATGCGCGGCAATGCCCGCCGAATCTTCAACCTCGATCAAAAAGAACGCGCACTTGCAAACGTGCCATGGTTGAAAAGCAAGTCTTGAGCTCGCCTCTTGGAGCATCAATTCAAGAGACCAGCGGTTTGTCCTCATGCGCTTTCCGCTCGGGGCAGGACCGGTTGATCGCGCCGCCTCTGAAATGTGCCAAGTCCCGGGCGTTTTCAAAAGCGAGCGTTGGTTCTCAGCAGTCAACGCCACAGCCGCGCCACAGATCGTTTCTCGAATCTACTCTCGCCGGAAAATGAAAAGCTGCATGCCCGATTATCCCGCAGGTGTCATCGAAGGTTTCTACGGCAAACCATGGACAAACGCCGAGCGATTCACGCTGTTTGATTGGCTGCAAACCTGCGGTCTCAACACTTACATCTACGCACCCAAAGACGACCTGAAACACCGCGCCGCGTGGCGCGAACCCTACAGCGCCTCCGAAAGCAAAACCATCTCCTCGTTAATCCTCGGATGCAAACGCCGCAGGATTAGCTTCTGCTACGCAATCGCTCCCGGCCTCGATATGAGGTTTTCTGCGGATTCCGACCATGACGCGCTCCGAAACAAGCTCGCGCAGATCATCAAAATGGGCTGCCGCTCATTCGCTTTGCTGTTCGACGATATACCGGCACGGTTGGCTCCGCATGACCGCAAAATATTCGGGTCACAAGCTTCCGCCCAAGCGGCCGCCGCCAACAGTCTTTGCGAATGGCTGGGCCGACACGCAACCGGCTCGGCATTGTTTCTTTGTCCAACTGTTTATTGTGGCGCAATGGCACGCCCAAGTGTCTCCCGCTCCGAATACCTGCGCGAGCTGGGGGACAAACTGCACCCGGCAATCAAGGTCTTTTGGACCGGCCCGGACATAATCTCAGGTGAAATACCAGTAGATTCAATCCGCGAATTTCGCTCCGTGTTGAAACGCCGTCCCGTTCTTTGGGATAATCTGTATGCCAACGACTACGACATGCGCCGTCTCCACACTGGGCCCTACACAGGGCGCCCCCCCGCACTCAAGGCCGAAACCGACGGGACCCTGCTAAACCCAAATTGCCAATTCCATGCCAATTTCGTGCCAGTGCGCTCTTTCGCGTCATGGCTGCGCGCACCGGCAAGATCAAACCTCCAATCCGCATGGAACCGCGCCATCCGCACATGGCTCGCCCAATTCAAGATTCGCCCACCCCATAAGATAACCTTCAAAGCATTGCGTCTATTCTGTGATTTTCTCTATCTGCCCACCGCCCCCGGCCCCGGCGCCGCACACTACTTGCACGATTTGCAAATGCTGCTCCGCACGCCGCCACGCCGCTGGGCCGGCCTGCATGAAAGGTTCCAGCGCACTTCCCGGCTTGTTCTGAGCTTGTTCGACAGCTTGCTTCACATCGAAAACAGGGATTTGCTCCACGCCATCTACGCACACGCGTGGGAACTGAAAGAACGTGTTCTGCTGCTCAAAGCATGGGCGGACTGGCGCAAAGCAAATCCCGCCACGGCAGAGAGATTTGCTCCCGCGGAATTCTCACCGGCTCTTCTCCGTGGCAGCACCTGCGCCGAGCTCGATCGGATAATCGAGCAAATCCTTGCAGGGTCACAATACAACGACTGCCCCGCAGCCGCGCACCCCAGAATTGTTTGACCAGAACCCTCGGGAAATCCCCCACCAATTCACTGCCAATCAAATAGAGCGACCGCTGACAAGAATTTCAGAACCATGGTCTTCCGCCTGAAGGCGGGACTCTGACGAGCCGCGGGCGTGACATCGCCCAACACACAGTCCAACCGCTCGCTCTAGGAGTTCCGCGTTTACGTGGAAATGAAAAACTGTCTGTCACGGCTCTGCGGCGCCGAGGACGCCCCACCCTGCCTTTTGCGAGAGCATGCGTGACAAATAGCGAAACTGTCGTGATCCGTCACGCCATCAATGGTCTCTTGCATTTTAAAATCATTGGTTTTAAAATGTCACCATGCAGCGCGCCTATGAATCTTTGCTCAACGAGTATCTCCGCGCGTTCCCATGCGTCGCCATCGTCGGCGTCCGGCAGTGCGGCAAAACCACCATGCTCCAAACACTGCCCTCAAAATGGAAACGGTATGACCTCGAACGACAGGCCGACCAGCAGTTGGTCGCACGAGACCCGGACGCCTTCTTTAGACTCAACCCGCGACACGTGGCAATCGATGAAGTCCAGGTAATTCCCGCAGTGCTCCCTGCGCTCCGGGTTGCGATCGACGAACATCGAAGTGAGAAAGGACGCTTTGTCATAACCGGGTCCAGCTCGCCATCGCTGCTGCGTGCCGTGTCCGAAAGCCTGGCAGGGCGCATCGGCTTGATTGAAATGGCCCCATTCTCATGGGCAGAAGTCACCGAGACCTTGGCACGCGACTGTTTCATTCGCCGCGTGGTTGACCGAAAGGCTGCCCCGAAAACAATCATCGAAGGACTCGATCCGCGCGGAGACATTCGGTTGGCGCACGAGTTCTGGTTCAACGGCGGATATCCGGAACCATGGATCGAACGCAGCAATCAATTCCGCAGCCGGTGGATCGATCAGTACTTCAAAACATATCTGTTCCGCGACGTGCAGCGCCTGTTCCCGGGAATGGACGAGATTCGCTACCGGCGATTCGTCGAGCTGCTCGCAGGCCTTGCAGGCCGCGTAATCAACTACTCCGAAGTTGCCCGCGCATTGGGCGTGTCACAACCCACGGCGCGTGACTACTTCGAAATCGCTCACGGGACGTTTGTTTGGAGGCGGATTCCCGCATACACAGGAAACACTCTGAAACGCCTTGTCAAACACCCCAAAGGATACATGCGCGACAGCGGTCTTCTGCATGCGCTATTGAGAATACCCGACCTCGACGCTTTGCTGAGCCACCCACAGATGGGCGCTTCGTGGGAAGGAATGGTCATTGAAGAGATTCTGCGGCAATTGAATGCAATGGGCGTGCCCTACGACGCCTCATACTACCGCACCTCCGGAGGCGCCGAGGTGGACCTTGTAATCGAAGGAGATTTCGGGCGCGTCGCTTTCGAGATCAAACACACCTCAACCGTGCCAACCCATGACCTGCGCGCACTCGCAGACTTCGTTGCCGAGCAAAGAGCGCGCCTCGGCGTGGTGATAAACAACGACACCCAACCCCGCCTCTACACCCCAAAAATCATCGGGCTGCCTTTCACATGGCTGTGAGCCACCCGATGAGACTGCCCGGCAGTCTGACCGGCATAACGCTCTGGCTGTTCCTTGGCCGACCGGTGAGATTTCCGGGCTAAATCTTGGCGTTCGGCACGGATCAAGCTAATTTTATCCCGTGATGCGAACGCCCTGCACTGCATCCTATTGGCGCCGATGGCGAATACTCGCTGCAGTCGTCACGCTGGCGGTTTTTTTCTTCAACGCCCACGCAAAGCAGATTCGACTCAGAAACGAGACAATCGACACCGAAGCGCCAAGCGGCAAAGCAACAGCTCTCATGTCCTCGACAGCGCCTGTCTCCGGACTTTACCTGGTCCAGCTCTCCGAGCCGCTCAGGCCGGAGTGGAAAGCCCAACTACGAAATCTGAATGTCGAACTCCTCCGTTTTGTCCCCGAGGACGCCTACATCGCATTCTTCAATTCGGCGTCAATCCAGAAACTCCGTGGCACGGGCTTCGTCCGCTGGATCGGACAGTACAAGCCAGAGCACAGGCTCGACCCGCGCCTCACCCGCGCCTTGCGCACCGCCAGCCCAAAAACAAACCTGACCGTAAAATTGCTGCTCTCGCCTCTCGCATCGCCTTCGGAAGCAAGGCGGCTGGCGCGTTCGCTCGCCGGTTCACAACGCCCGAGCACCTACCCGTTCGGTTCCACTATCACCGGCACAGCCACGCCGGCGCAACTGGATGCACTGACACGATCGCCGTTGGTCTTGTGGATCGAACCCGCCCCACAAATGCGCCTGCTCGACGAAATATCGACAAAGATCGTTTGCGGCGATGATTTCGAGTCGGGCACACCGGCAATCGCACATCAGCTCGGTTTCAATGGCTCAGGAGTGATCGTTGCTGTTCCGGACAGCGGACTCGACACCGGAGAGGCGGGCAATCTTCACCCGGACATCGCAGGCCGGGTTGACGCGCTTTTCGCCTATGGCGGGCTGCTAGACGCCTCGGACGAACACGGCCATGGCACGCACGTCGCCGGTATCATCGCAGGCAACGCAGCCACTGGCGAACAAGACGAACTCGGATTCTTCTATGGATTGGGCGTCGCACCCGGCGCACATCTTGTTATCCAGCGCATCTTCGACGCCGTAGGCGAATATTACCCGCCGGATACATTCGCCCAACTCACCCAAGACGCGGTCCGAAACGGCGCTGTGATCGGCTCGAATTCATGGGGCGACGATACCCAGGGCCAATACGACATCAGCGCCGCGGAGTTCGATGCGCTTGTCAGGGATGCAGATGCGGACACGCCCGGCGCACAGCCGTTTATCCTTGAATTCTCGGCCGGCAATTCGGGACCGGCGCGCCAGACAATCGGCAGCCCTGCCGTCGCAAAAAACGTCATCGCAACCGGCGCATGCCAAAACAGCCGCCCTGAATTCTTCATCTACGGCGATGGCCCCGAAGTCACAGCCGATTTCTCAAGCCGCGGCCCTTGTGAAGACGGCCGAATCAAGCCGGATTTGATGGCACCCGGAACATGGATTGCATCGCTCAAATCCAGTTACGCCAGCGACGAGTTTGCATGGGCGCCAATAGACGCGTACTACATGTTCCAGGTCGGAACCAGCCAGGCCGGACCGCACGTTTCAGGTGCCGCAGCAATCTTCGTCCAATTCTATCGCCAAACCCACGGCGGCGTCACACCATCTCCCGCCCTTGTCAAAGCAGCACTGATCAATTCCGCAGATGACATGGGTTTCGGCTATCTCGTTGACGAAGAAGGCAATGTCGAGGTCGTCGGTGACACCGATCCCGTGCCAAACCGCGATGAAGGCTGGGGCAGAGTCAACGTCGAAAACCTGATCGCAGGCGACCTGCGTTTCGTTTTTGTCGAGCAGGGGCCAAGATTAACAACCGGCCAGACATGGGAACGGCAAGTCGTCGTAGGCCCTAATGCGCCTCTCAAAATCACAATGGTTTACACCGATGTCCCCGGTTTGCCAGCCGCCATCCCCGCACTCGTCAACGACCTTGACCTCGAGGTTATTGGCCCCGACGGCGCGTTGTACCGCGGCAACGTGTTCCTCAACGGTGAAAGCATCCCGAATGCAGGCGCCCCGGACAACATCAACAACGTCGAAGGCGTCCATCTCGGAAACCCGAAACCCGGCGATTACCTTGTTCGCATC
The DNA here is from genome assembly GCA_029907285.1 of Verrucomicrobiota bacterium. Taxonomy (GTDB): domain Bacteria; phylum Verrucomicrobiota; class Verrucomicrobiia; order Limisphaerales; family J093; genus JAAYVR01. Next base: position 7,056 of record JARYMD010000216.1, read on the forward strand.
CGCGCCCGCAACGTTGCCGAAGATATCAATGGCCGACGTGGTTCAGTCCCGGAACAAGATTTTGCACTCGTCATCTCCGGCGATCTGCCCGAACCCGGCGAAGGCATCGTGTTTTTCGACCGCCCCGCATACACAGCTCCTGCCAACGCAGTCATTCGTCTGATCGACCAACAGCTTGCCGGCTCGAGTGCGGCAACAGTCCGGGTAACAAGCACTTCAGAGCCGGTCGGCGAAACCATCGTGCTTCTCCCCGCAGGCAATGGCGGCGCCTTCACCAATTCTGTCCCACTCATGCAGGGCGTCTTTGTTCATGGCGATGGCCGCATCGGCGTCCGACACGGCGATACATTGCGCGTTGTTTACTCCGACGCCAACCCGCCCGGCGAAAGAACATCGGAAG
>JARYMD010000217.1 GCA_029907285.1 Verrucomicrobiota bacterium
TCAGTGACAGCAAGGGCTGAAAGCCCGTGCTAATCCGGAGTTTCGGAGGCCGGAGTTTCGCAGTGTACAGGTTCAGGTTTTCAACCACTAAATACGCTGAACACGCGAAAGGGAATGTAATAGAGCGGGCTTTCAGCCCTTGGATGGTGGAAGGGAATGTGGGGGCTCTTCGTGGGGCTGCGCCCCACGCTGGTATAAGGCCGCGCCGTTGGCGCTTTGGTGCCTGCTCCGGCCACCGGTCTCGAATCAATCAAAAGTCGGAGTCGAATGTTCAATCCCACACATTGGCTTGATTGTATTTCACAGCATATTTGTTCAGGAAAACCGGAGCCATGGCGGTGATTGTAGGGCCGAAGGCCAGATTCATACCAAGCAGCTGGACTTGAGGTTGTCGTGAATGGCCCGCTGGCGGATTTGCGTGATCGAAGCGGTTCGTAAACTAGGTCATTGCGCTGATGCGGCCGGGGACGGCCGCGCTCCTGACGCAGTTGCTTTGTCCAACCTGTCCGAATTAACGCAACGATTCTTGGAATGCGATATTGGGACAGACACGGAGTTTCGGAATGAGGACAGAAATGGGTTATGGTCGGCGTATGCCGGGTCAAGGGCTTGACTGTTCAGATGATCGCTTTAGCCTGTGGCAGGCAGAGGCGGGGGTGGTGGGTTGCACGAGCGAATTTGAAGCCAGGAGCGGAGAACGGCGCAGAGAATGAAGCCATGGCGCGGAGTTGGATCGGAGCAAATGAGAAAACTGAATGCAAACTTGAGGTTCGCGTCGGGCGTTTTTTGCGTGCTTTGGGTTGTGTTTGGAGGGCAGAGAGCGCACGCGTGGTCCGAGCACGCGTTGCTCACCGCAGCGGTTTTTGAGGGGCAGTCGGAAGTGCGTGACGCTGCGCCGGTCAAGGTTGAACCTCTTGAATCGTTTCTCAGTGCTGAAGCTGAAAAGCTTGAGAAACTGCTTGCGGATGAGGAGGAATGGGCGAGGAAGAACCTTCGGTGGTATCGGCCGCGGCCAGAGGAGCTGGTGTTCAAAGCAGGCGGCGACGCGGGCGGGATTCGGAAGCGGTTTTGCCGTGCCATACGCATCAATCCCGCTTCTGCACTGAGACTCTATTTGCAGCTTCTTCCAAACGAAGACCAACAGGGACGCGAGGTTCTGCCGATCAACCAACTTACGTTCCTCAAAGACACCTCAACGTGGCGCAAGACGAAGATGGTGGGGCTGTCGCCGGGCGAACTGGTACCGGCGCTGGCCGTACTTGCCACGGCGAGCGACGAGCCGGATCTCGGCTTGGACGTGGGATTGTTCTCCGACAACGGCACCGAATGCGGATTGGCATACGGTTTTGGCCGTCAGCCGTTTGGGAATCCGAATCTCGATTACGGCAGCCAGGCGCCGTTTCATATGGGGTTTTATCACGAGCGCCGAATTGTGTATTTCTTTGCGGGGTTTGTGAAGGAGAGCTATCCGGAATGCAGAGTTCACCTTTGCAAGACACTGTCCAGGTTTGCCTTTGAGACAGGGCATTCATACTGGGGCTGGCGGTTTGCGGGCTGGGGGCTGCATTACATCGGAGACCTTTGTCAGCCTTATCATTCCACGGTGCTGCCCGATGTGAGTACATTGCGCGCAATCTGGGTCGGCGGTTTGTCGTCGATAGGTATCGAGAAACCGAAAGCGAAAATGATCCAGCTTGTGTCGAACCGGCACCTTGCGTTTGAGAAGTTCGCTCAAATTGAGTTGCACACGGAATACCTGAAGGGCGAGACAAACACGCCGATGTTGGCGGTGTTGCGGGGAACCAATTCGGCAATTCCCTACGATGATCGCACGCCTCGTGACCGCGTGGCGAAGTTCTCACATGCGAAAGCGGTTCTCACGGATCGAACGGTCACCGACTGCATGCCGTCGAAGTACGTTTCGGACCCCTACTTCGAATTCGGCACCAGCTCTGAGCAGGATCAACTTCTGGGCGTGATTCGCAGTGCGAAGGGCGAAGCTGCGGTTGCAAGACTGACCGCTGTATGTTGCGATTTGCTTGCATTGTACCGCGACCACGGCCGTGCTTATGTGCATGCGATTCTCAGCGAGTCTGGCGTGCGCCGGACGGACATGCCGAGATGATCAGTGAAGCCGAGGGATGTGGTCCAGCCCGGAAATCTCACCGCTTGACCGGCCCAAGACACCCAAAGCTTCATTCCGGTGAGATTTCCGGAGCCCGCATATTCCTTGGTTGCGTGAAGACACCCGTTTCGCAGACTGCGCAGGGTATGAAATACGCGGGCTAGGGATTTGACCTGGCAAGCGGGCAACGACTGTGGTCGAGCGAACTCATTGGCGAGGGTAAAGTGCCGTCAACCGTGTTGGTTTGAGTCGGAGGCTGCTCGAATGTTTGGAGCGGGTGAAGGGAATCGAAAGCATCCCCCACGCTTCTTCAATTTCCAGCAAAACACGCCGAAAACCGCTTATTTATTGAGGATAATCGAGGTCGGCGGTCTTGGCCAGCGAGAACCGATTTCGCACCAAAACGCACCAAACCGCAAAAAAGTTGTCAGCAACTGTCAGCAAAACCGGGAAGGTTTGCGCGAATGCCGTGCGTGACGTATGGAGAGGGTGTGAACCTGACGGAAGAACATGCTGACGCGACCACCGATTGTGACGACTTCAGCGTCAAAGACGTGATCGACCTGTCGCCCGAACCTACGAGTCGAGCGGTGCGGAGTTGGCTTTTGGCCTACGACTTTACCGTCAGGAAGTTCAACAAAATGCCTGGGCACCACGCCTACGATCTCACCGTGAAGCCCACAGGCGCTACACGGATTCAGGATGAAGCCGAGGCGTTCCGACGAATCGCGGAGGCCATCGAGTCCGCTGGACTGAAGTTCGCCAAAGACAAACTCGCACTCACCCGCGCCGGGAACCTCGTCCACATGTGCTTCCTCGGTCGCCTCGCCGACGTGCCGGAATCAGCCGGGTGGTTCGATGTGCCAAACCCCGAAGCAAGATCGCGCCTATGAGCAAGGAAACCGTCATCAGGGATCGCAGCAGCAACCGCGTCGGCTGCATCGTGGACAACGGCCAGCAGTTCGTTGCGCGGGACAAATTCGGTCGAAACCTGGGCAACTACGACAAACAGGGCAATGTCACCCGCGACCGGAACAGCAACCGGCTTTGCCAGGGCGACGCGCTATCGTCGCTGATATTGAAGGCGGCAGGATCATGATTACCACTGAAGCCATCGACGATACCGGGATCGACTGGAAGGAGGAGTATCTCACCTGGGCCGACCACCGCGATAGGCACGTCCTGGAGCTGTTGCGGACGGAGGGCTTCTACTTGGCTTGCCTGCCGCTGATCGGCCCTCCGCCTGAAGCCGCGCTCGACTTCACGGTTTTCGTGTCGAAGCTCGACGGCATCACCAACTTGGTTGTGGCCGCGCCCTGCTGGTCCCTGGAAAAGGTCCACCAGTTGTATGACGGACTGCCCGGTCGCCAGTTCGCCCACGGGAATACAGCCGTGGTGATCGACCGCTTCGTCCCCTCAACAGAGGTATGGTTCCGTTTCCAGACGGAAATTGTTTACGTTGCCGGTGTCGCACACGAGCCTCCCTGTTCATCGTGCCGGTGACCGTAGTCCGTGGGGGCACTGCGCGACCCTTGCGCTCCAGGGTGTCGGAGTGGAGTCGCGGCTGCGTGTGATCCACATCGGCGTGGGGCTGAGCCGCGACCATGTGTTTCTCCACTTTCTGACCCCGCACGCCTTCGTGCCCCGCCGAGTGCTGCTATGACGGAGACGAAGCCAATCTTGCGGGAGTTCGTGAGTTGGCTGGAAACGGCCTACGGCCAGGCTGAAGGCTCTACCACAACCGAGTTCGGCGTCGAGCCTGCCCCTGAGACGCTGGCGATGGCCGAAATCGCGCTGGAAGCCGCCATCACTAGCCAGCTACCGGTGCTCCTCGCTACTTCCGGGTCCATCAGAGCCGTCGTTGCTGGCCTTGTTCTGAATCGTGCTGGGATCAAACACGCGCAGGTGTTCCAGGGCAAATTGAGCGATGAGCAATTCAGAGCACTGGCGGATGCCTTGCGGACGGTGAAGATGTCCAAATTGATAATCGAGATGCCCAATGGCCTGCCAGGGTCCGAAACCTGAATGCTCCATCGAAAGGACCAGCCATGCCAAAAGAACAAATCATCCGGGATCGCGTCGGCACCGGGATCAGCAAGAACCGTCAATCCCTCACTGAGCCAGGGCAGCTTTCAATCGACCTTCGCGGTATTGCTGGAGTTCCGCCTCGGTCAGTTTGTGGTTGGCGATGTGGATCGTGCCCCTTCCCAGTTCTCAGGTTAACTTGAAAGGCACTCGGTAATCTCCGCTGACCGGCGTGCCCGTGTCCTCGCCGATGTCGAGCGGCCATGTCGAGTCCATGAAGCCCGCTGATGCCAACTTCAACAACCGGCTTTGGAACGGCTATGGCGACCCGCGAGTGAAGCCGGCGCTACCGGAACCTCCCGTCAACTGGCCCCTGGGTTGGAGGTGGGATACAATGTAGATCACCCGCCGTCTCGCCCTTCACTCGGCCAATCTCAGTTGTCGCCTTAGCGATCCGCCAAACCGCTATGTCGGCAAGTCCTTGCCCGTGGTGGTCACGGTCAGCTTGCCGTGCTTGACCCCCTTCGCCGCGATTAGTTCATCGGCGATCTTCTTGATGAGGTCCGCCTTGCCGCGCACCACCAGCACTTCCAGACAGTTGTGGTGGTCCAGGTGGACGTGGAGCGCGGACACGATGACTTCGTGGTGGTCGTGCTGAATGTCGGTGAGCGTAGCTTGGACGTGCTGCTTGTGATGGTCGTAAACGAGCGTGATGGTGCCAGCGATGTCCTCGTCCCCGAAGTTCTGCCGGTGCTCCACCAAGTGTGCCCGAATCATGTCCGCAACGGCCAGGGAGCGATTATCGTAGCCCTTCTGGTGGGTCATCTGGTCGAGTTGCTTGGCTAGCTTTCCAGGCAGGGAGATGCTGAAACGAACCACGGGTTCCTGATTGCTCGCGTTCACGGAGCCTAAGCGTAGCAAAGGCTCACGGGTCGTCAACGGCTTGGGCACTTCGCTCATGGAGTCTTGATTTGCATTCCGTCCCGCGTGGCGAAACGCACGATCACACCGCTGTCACCAGCTCGGCGATACCAACTGCTCCGGGCCATTGGCGCACGGGCGTCCTGGCTCTTGGGACTATCTGGACGCGGCCCCATGCTCCAGATTGCCCACCGCACGGGTGAGTCCTTCGGGCTTGAGTAGTATCTGCCGGAGTTTGTAGCGCATTCAGGGAAATCATCGGGCACCCAAAGCTTGAAATTCCCGCCCGGCGAATCGTTCAGCAGTTGTGGCCCAGCCGCAGCGTATTTGTAGGTGTGACCAAGGTTGAACACGTCCTCCATGTTCGCCGCCATGCCAGGTCGATTGCCACGCGGCAGATAACCCTGATCGACGAGTTCGACGGGGAACTGGCACCAGTGGTCAGCCAGGTCGGTATTACAGTTCACGCGGACGGGCGGCAGTTGGTTCTCGTTGTCGTCAGCATACATCTCCAAGGCGAGGCCCACGCCGTAGAGTTCAGCGTGCGCCTTCGTGGCCTTCGCTTTCTCCTTGGCTCGCGCCAGCGCGGGCAAGAGCAGCGCGGCCAGCACAGCAATAATGGCAATCACCACCAGGAGTTCGATCAGGGTGAAAGCCAATAGCCGATGCCTGGTTGCACACATGGCTTCAATTTGTCTTACGCAGTCGGTAATACTGCTCACGCGGCAGCATGGCAGACGGCACCAGCACCGTGTTCTGCCCCTCGATCACTACCGGCGTAGCCGTGACCGGAAGCCAATTCGTCGAGTTGAGGTCCGTCCGATATTCAAGCTGGTAGGCAGCCCCGCTCACCGGCCAGGTGATGGCGATCTTCTGCGCGATGCCAAGCACCGGTGGGTCTTGCGGAATGATCTGCTGAGCGAAAAGCTCGTATCCGTTTGTGCCTTGGATGCCAGAGCCGGATCCCTGGGTGAAGATGCCGATGGCGTCGAATCGGTTCGTCAGCGCCGGGCCGAGGCTGTAGCGGGGATGACGAATCGTGAAGTGGCGACCGGCTCCGTCAGTCACCGTGCATTTGCGGTTGTTCCAAAGGTTCGTGGGATTCCACCCGTTTGTTGTGACCAGCGTGAGGTCATTGATGCGGACGCGCATCCCCTGGTAGTGCTCGCCGCCGATGGTGCGGGTTTGGTCGAAGATGTATCCCCATGTCGTCGGATCATTGGGAACACCCCCCGGGTTCCACCACGTCCGCTAGAGTGATGACCTCCGGCGCCGGCAAGCCGTAGTTCGTCGTGACCAACACAATGTCGAAGTTCGCCGAAGGATCAACGTCGTGACCTTCGTTGATGTTGCGCTTGCCGCCATAGAACAAAGCCTGCCGTGCCGTGATTTGAACCAGGTCTCCGGCGCGGAACTTGTGGCCGGTAGTGGAGTCAAAATTGAGCCGGTTGATTTCCGTGACCCACGCCGGATTCGAGTAGCTGAACTCGTCGTCATGGGGCGGAACGCGATTGGCATAGTTCTGGCCCATCCAGCAGGTGGTGCCTCCCCGGTCGCCTGCTTCAACGGCCTGGAAAGTGACTTGCCACTCGCCGCCCATCTTCCCGGCGTTCGCGCCATTGTCCCAAGGGATGAAGTTCGGGGCGCAATCCAGCATCTCCTCCGGGTCGCACAGAAGCACACCACGGAGAGTGAACGGAAAGATGCCATTCCAGGCGCTGGTGCCGCTGGACGTGACTGATTGGAGATTGGAATGGGTTTCGTCCGCTGCCAGGGCGGACAGAGTGGCAGCCTCCAGGATCATGAGGACGGCCAACATGGTTCTCAATGTGCTCATACTGTGTTCACCGATTTCTGTTTGATAGGCGATCCCTGCGTCCACGCTTGACGGGAGTCGCCGGTCAGTGTTACGACATGCAGACGATGTAACACGCACAATGCGGTGTTACGCAAGACAAAAAGCGTATGATGAGCAAAAACACTTTGGTTCAGGCGGCTAGGGTCTGTGCAGCGTTTGTGATGTTGGCGTGCTGCGCCTGGGCGCACGACGACGGTCCCACGAACTCCACCCCGAAATCGAGCGGCACGCGGACGAACTCCGCCATCGTCCAATCCAAACCGGGGGACAACGCCTGGAATGTGGGGCAGCCTGCGGAAGACCGGTGGGCTGAAATCAAACGGCAGCATGGGCACGTTGGCCCGTGGAATGTCCTGGGCTGGCGCATCGGCCAGGCAGCACTCCGAGAGTTCAAGTCGCAGTGGGGACAGCACGAGCTGGAGGTCGTCTGCTACGTCCCGCCACAAACACCGTTCACTTGTCTCGTGGACGGGCTGTCGGTGGGCACGGGCACCAGCCTCAGACTTCATGATCTCGAAGAAAATG
>JARYMD010000218.1 GCA_029907285.1 Verrucomicrobiota bacterium
CCCCGGGTGAGTTTTTTCCTGAACCGCCGCCAAGTTCACCTTGCAAGAGCGCGTTTGCAATGCTGTCGTCACCCGCCAGCAAACGCAAGGCGACCCATCGCGGGTTTGGCAATGCCGGCAAAACGTTTCGCAGGTCACGAACCAGGTTGTTCAGCGGCCGCTGAAGCGCCGGTGGTTCACTCAGCAGACGCACCGGGTTGCATGCGATCACGCCGGAAGCCACGCCAGCGATTGTCCGCAAGAGCTCGTCAATGCCGCGCCCGAACCTCGCCGAAGCGGGCACCACCGGCACACCTAGCTCGCGCGCCAACTGACGCTCATCGACAACAATGCCGTGGCGTTTTGCTTCGTCCACAAGATTCAGACACACAACCGCGCGGTCCGTGATTTCGAGGATTTGAAGTGTCAGATTGAGATTCCGTTCAAGCCGGGTTGCATCGACGACAATCACCGTCACATCCGGGCGCCCGAACAAAATGAAATCCCGGGCAACCTGTTCGTCCGGGCTTGCAGAAAGCAGCGAATACGTGCCGGGCAAATCAACAAGCCTGTACCGTTTCCCGTCGTACAAGAACCCCCCTTCGGAGCGTGTGACGGTTTTTCCCGGCCAGTTGCCCGTGTGCTGTCGGAGGCCGGTGAGCGTGTTGAAAACGGTGCTTTTGCCAACGTTTGGATTGCCCGCGAGAGCGACGACGTAATCCGACTGCTCGGCGTTCAGGCCGAGCCTTTTGAGGCTCGAACTGTGGTGGGTCCCACAGCTTGCACAGGCATTGGCGCGTTCGGTTTGCGAGGTGTTGCCCTTCACGCTGCGGCCTCGTTGATGGCGTCGATCTTGATCAGTCGGGCCTGTTCCCGACGCAGCGCCACAACCGCGCCCCGAACACGATAGGCAATCGGGTTGCCCCCGGGCCCGACAAGTTCAACCGAAACAGTTGTGCCTGGCACAAACCCAAGGTCGAGCAGGCGGCGTCGTTCCGCCCCGTGACACGCCGGTGAGAGCCCGGCAATTCGCGCAACTTGTCCAGGTCCAAGCTCGGTGAGTGACTTGTAGTCGCCCACTTCGGCTCTTTCGGTTTGTGACAGGGGCCGCACGGTGATGCTGTTGGCGAACAAAGGCGCAAGGACCTGTTCTTTACCGTCCGCCCTGAATCGGATGCGCTCGGGTGATTTTTCCGAGACCGTAACATTCATGCCTGCGTGGAGGCCTTGTGCGACAAGTTGGGCGTACACTGTGCCGGGTTCGTCCTCGATATGCGATATTCTCATCGGGACATTCAGCGCTGCTGTGTTCAATGGCTGGCCTGGCTCGGCTTCGAGTTTGCCACCCGGCTCGGGAATGAAATCGCCGTGCGGATCGACAATTGGGTGCCCAAGCCGGGCCGAGAGCGCGTCTGCTTCTTCTTTGGAAATCAAATGCTCATGTTTTTCGGCTTCAGCGTGCCATTGGTTTTCCGGCACGCCTGTTTGGTCTGCGAGGTAACTTTCCCACAACCGGTGTGCGCGAACCACGTGCAGCGCCACTTCGCGCCCGGAATTGCACAGGCTCAGTTGGCCGCTCTCATGGGTTATGAGCCCTTTGTCTTCCATGTCGGCCAGCACCTGTGCTGCGTTTGATGAGCTGACATTCAGCGCCCCGGCGACACTGTCAATGGTGGGTGTTAAGCCGTTGGCTTCGGATTTGAGCATGAACTTGAGAGCGTCTTCCTGCCGGATGCGCCGCATTTGGTCGCGCACCTGGCGATACCTTGCGATCAACCCAAATCTGGGCGCAAGAACCACCATGGCAAGGCATACCAAAGCCAGAATTGCAATCACGCTGCTCATACAAGGTCACAGCACATCTGATTCGATCTTTCTCAAATCAACCGAGTTGTTTGCCAAACCACAAGCACCTTGTGCAATCAAATAGGCGACCATGGACCAGTTGTCAAACTGTTCGAACAATTGCCTTCGGCGGATTGCACATGAGACGCCGGTAATCTATCTTCGAACCACCGGAAACAATGAGCATTGTAACAAGAACAGGCGATGACGGCACGACTGCGATCATGTATGCGCGGCGTGTGCCGAAGAACCACACGCGCATCGAAGCCGTCGGCACCATTGACGAATTGAATGCTGCGATCGGACTGGCGCGCGCACTCGACCCAAACTCGCCCGCAAACGGCCATCTTGTCAGGGTTCAGAAAGACCTCGTCGCGCTCATGGGCGAACTGGCCACCGACATCGCAGACCTCGATCGTTATCGTGTGGACGGTTACTCACGAATCACCACCGACAACGTTGCGTGGCTGGACAGCCTGGCAGAGGAAATCGAATCCAAACTCGGCAAGCTCAGTGGATGGGCAATCCCCGGTCCACCCCCGTCTGCCGCCGCGCTCGATCTGGCGCGGGCGGTTTGCAGACGATCCGAACGCGTGGTTTGCAGCCTCATCGAAAGAGGAATGCTTGAGAACAGGCAGATCATGGTTTATTTGAACCGGTTGTCGGATGTTCTGTGGTTGATGGCAAGGACAGCGGGGCGACAAACCCCGTAGGCCGGTGACTCGACGCGCACGGTGAATTACAAGCTGGTCAAACTCCAAAACGGCACTTTCAGTGTGCGGTCAATCGCCGAAGGCGAGACCTTCCATCCTGTCATTGGACCAGCGGCTGAGGCTGAAACGCTCTACGTCAACCAACTGGCATTGCCGGAACGCATCAGAGCTTCCAGAGAACCTTTCATTGTTTGGGACGTTGGGCTCGGCGCGGGCGCCAATGCAATGGCCGTCATTCGTGCCACAGAGAATGCTGAATGCAGCCTTTGCCTGTACAGCTTTGACCGGACACTCGAGCCGCTTCAGTTCGCTTTGGAACACGCATCGCAGCTCGGATATCTGTCGGGGTACGAATCGACTGTGCACAAACTGATTGATTGCGGAGCGGTGCACATCCACGACGCGCAAAGAACGGTTCGTTGGCAACTGCACATTGGCAGTTTCCCTGAACTTCTTGGGCAAACGGGGCTTTTTCGAGACGTTTCGCCGCATGCGATCTTGTTCGATCCATTCTCGCCGGCGGCCAACCCCGAAATGTGGACGTTGAGGCTGTTCAGCCGGATGTACCAGCTATTGAATCCTGAACGGCCTTGCGCGCTTGCAACCTATTCGCGAAGCACAATGCTCCGGGTTTCATTGTTGCTGGCAGGGTTTCATGTCGGCCGTGGCCATGCCAGCGGTGAAAAGGAAGAAACAACAATCGCCGCAAACACACCGGAATTGATTGCGCACCCGCTTGATCGGCGGTGGCTTGGCAGGGCACGCCGATCGACAAGCGCAGAACCGCTGATGGCGCCCGTCTATCGACAAGCGCCGTTGACGGTTGAAACTTGGGAACGGCTGCTTGTGCATCCACAGTTCAGGAGCGTGGCTGGTTTGTGACGGAACAATCGTTTCGGGAGCGCGGCCGTCCTCGGCCGCATCAACATGACGCCCGGTCGGACGACCCGTTTCCATCACGCAAACCCGGTGCCCGAACGTTCACCTGCTGGGTGCGGCGAAGAATCGCCGCGCTCCGACAAATCGGCGATGCGCCCATGGGTGCTGTGATCTGCTGACTGGCTTTTGGGTTGACCGGTTTGGGAGCCGGAAACTAAACTCCAAAGTCATGCGATCAAATCCATCTTTTCGTCGCAGGTTCGCACTGATCGGTGGACTGGCGGTGTTAACTGCCGCACTGGGATCGAATGTGCATGGCGCCGAGCCAACGGACGTCCGCATTACTCAACTGCCCGGCAAGCTGAGGATTGAAATCGGCGGTGACATGTTCTGCGAGTACAATTTCGCCCAGACGAATTCGAGGCCTTTTCTTTATCCGGTTCTTGGCCCTGGCGGACTGGCCATGACACGCAATTGGCCGATGCGCGAGGTGGAAGGCGAGGAACGCGATCATGTGCATCATCGTTCTTTTTGGTGGGCGCACGGGGATGTCAACGGGGTGGATTTCTGGTCTGAGTCGGCCAAGGCGGGGAAGACTTTGCACGACTCTTTCATCGCAATTGAATCCGGCCCGAAGTTTGGCCTTGTCCGGTCGCGGAACCGGCTTGTGAAAAGCGATGGGATGGTTGTTGCATTGGCTGATGAAACCATGCGTTTTTGGGGCGGCCGTGATGAGCGGTACATCGATTTCGAGGTCACTGTGCGCGCGCCGGAAGGCGAGCTTGTATTTGGCGATACCAAGGAAGGCACCATGGCGGTTCGGCTTGCCGAAACCATGCGGCTCAAGCCAAACAAGGCTGGCCTCGGGGCAGGTCATATCGTCAATAGTGAAGGGCTGAAGGACGGCGAAACATGGGGCAAGCGCGCGCGCTGGGTTGATTATCATGGGCCTGTCGATGGCCAACTCGTCGGGCTTGCCATTTTTGATCACCCGAGAAACCCGCGGCACCCGACGTGGTGGCACGTGCGTGAGTACGGGTTGTTCGCTGCGAATCCGTTTGGGATTCACGATTTCGAGCGCAAGCCGGAAGGGGCGGGCAAGTTGGTTGTGCCTGCAGGCGAAAGCGTGACGTTCAAGTACAGGTTTTATTTCCATCGCGGAGATGAGAAGGCAGGCGGCGTGGCAGCGAAATACGAGGAATATGTTCATGCCGCGGAGGCCGGGCACTGAGGCAAAAAAACAGCAGATTGGAATGACATCGGTGCGCAGCGGAGTGCGCGCCCTACCTTGAATGCCGAGACAAAACAAAACCACTAGATTACAAGTGAGGGAGACATGAAAAAGATCACACGCCGTGTATTCGTAAGGAGCGCGTTTCTAACTGCCGTGTCGGCGACTTTCCTGCCCGGTTGCGCAACGAGCCGCGTTCGAGGCCGTGTAGTTGGTCCCAACGAGGAAATCCGGGTGGCTGTTGTGGGGTTCAGGGGCAAGGGCGCCGATCACATCCGAAGCATCATGACTCTGCGCGAGAAAGGGGAAAAAGTGCGTCTGGTTGCGCTTTGCGATGCTGACCGCAACATTCTCGAAGCTGGGGTAAAATCGATGCGTGACAAGGGCGTGCTGGTCCAAGGATACATGGACATGCGCGACGTGTTCGCCAGCGCCGAGGTGGACGCGGTCACGTTTGCCACGCCGAATCACTGGCACGCGCTGGGCACGGTCTGGGCCGTGCAAGCCGGCAAGGATGTTTATGTTGAGAAGCCGGTGTCGCACAACGTCTGGGAAGGACGCAAAGCGGTCGATGCTGCGCGCAAGTACGGTCGGATTGTCCAGGCCGGCACGCAAAGCCGGTCGAGCCGCGCGATAACCGAAGCTGTCGCCTGGGTGCGGGCCGGCAACCTTGGGAAGATCAAGGTCGCGCGCGGGCTTTGCTATAAACGGCGGCGCAGCATCGGCAAAGTGGACGGCCCCCAGCCGATCCCTGCAGGAATAGACTACAATCTGTGGTGCGGGCCTGCGCCGATGGAACCGTTAATGCGGAAAAACCTGCACTACGACTGGCACTGGGTGTGGCCAACCGGCAACGGTGACATTGGCAACCAGGGAATACATCAGATGGATATCGCGCGCTGGTTCCTGGGCGAACCCGCGCTCGCCCCGCGCGTCGTCAGCGTCGGCGGGCGACTGGGGTACATCGACGATGGCGAAACGCCCAACACGCAGATTGCTTTCTTTGATTACCCGGCTGGGCCGCTGATCTTCGAAGTCCGCGGCCTTCCCGAGCGGTCGGGATCGGAACGCATGGACAAATTCATGGGCGCGTCGATTGGCAACGTGATTCATTGCGAAGGCGGTTATATCGTGATTGCAGACGACAACGTCGTTGCGTACGACAATTCAAACAAGGAAATCAAACGTTGGCAGGGCAATGACGATCATTTCGCGAATTTCCTCAAAGCCGTCCGCAGCCGCAGGCACACAGACCTGAACGCTGACATCCTCGAGGGCCATATCTCGAGCGCTTTGTGTCATATGGCGAACATTTCGTACCGGCTCGGCCGCAAAGCTTCCCCGGCAGAGATACGCGCGGCGATCAAGTCTGAAAAGGACGCCGAAGACACTTTCCAACGGATGCTCGAGCATTTGAAAGCCAACGACGTGGATGTGACGGCGACGCCATTGACGTTGGGACCGGTCCTGAAGATGAATCCGCGGAGCGAGACTTTCCGCGGGAACGCGGCAGCGAACAGGCTTCTGACGCGGAACTATCGGGCTCCGTTTGTTGTGCCCGCGCGCGTGTAATCCGGCCTGAGGCTGGCACAGCGCCGAAACCTGAGACAGTTGCATGTTGAACATTGCAGTTAGGGTGTTTAGCGTTGTGAGTTGAGCCACGGAATACCAGAAATGCGCGAAGAATGCGCATTAGGAATCATACGGCGCCGTGGGCGTTGCGTGGCCGCTCGACCAACATCCCAACCGCAAACAAACGAGATTTGGGCGGTTACCTTTTTCTGCTAACAGAAACAACAGGCAAATGGTTTTCCGGCGATAGCCGAAAAACGAAAAACAAAAGAGGACGAAAATGGAGTGGCAGAAGAATCTGTGGCAGAAAAATGAGGTGATGCGCCCAAATATGGTGCCAGCCTCATTGTTCTTCTGCATGCGCCTTGAGTGCGATGACTCTCCTACGGAGCTTGTCCGGTTTGGGGTCCGCACCACTACAAATATGCCGGCCGTGCGGGCCTGAGCTTTGGCCAAATGTTTCCGACACCGCTGTCAGGAATTGATGTGGCAGGTGAGCGTTGAGCGTGAAGCGTTGAAGAGTGGTGGAGGTGAAGAGTTGAGGGGGTGTACGTTCTCAAACAGGCGACGCAGCCTGTCAACCGACAGGGACCTTCAACGCGCAACGTTCAACTTGCAACGTTCAACGGCGTAGCGCTAATCAACGGTGGCAGGGGCTGGGTTAGTGCCACTCAGGCAACTGTGGTTCCGGTTGCGCCGGGCTGCTGGATATAGGGGTTGAACGCAGTCAATGGTCTTCGGCGGCGTTTGGGGCGCAGCATGCACACGCTGGTTCGGGCATGCGGGGAGATTCTGCGTACGCGTGCGAGTGCCCAGCGACAGGCCTGGACAATGCGTTCGCTTGCACCGGTTTCTTCGCGAAGCGGGCGTGCACTTCAAAGGCGAAACTGTCAAGCACCTCGAGCGCGATCGGGTCACCATTCACTGACAATGTGAGGCTCAACAGCTTCTCCTGTTCTGCGGCGTGGAAAAACTGGGCTTCTGCGATCTTGTTGGGCATGCACTCCAGTGGACCGACAGAAACCACAGCGTCGATGTCGCCCCGGCGCCATTCGTGCACAGGCCCGCCGAAAGTCAGGACTGCCTCGCCTCTGAGCGCAGGCCGGATATACTGACTGCTTGCCTGAAGAGCTTCACGGATTTTGGCGCGTTCGGGCCAGCCGAGAGGTCCGGCGAAAGCATAGTAGGCAATGTCAGAAATTCTT
>JARYMD010000219.1 GCA_029907285.1 Verrucomicrobiota bacterium
CGCGTTTCAACTGCTCGGGGCAACCAGCAGCACAGGCAGATTCGCAGTGGCAGCGTGGCCGTGGCCGTCATTGGCGTACACGAACAACCTGAATTTACCCGGGCGATTTGGCAGGCGCAGGTCAGCGATTCGTCCACCTGAACGGGTTTTGACAACAACCTCCGGCATCGGCGCCGTCGGCGGCTCGTAATCACCACCGACATTTGGGTTGTCAGAAGTGTCCTCGCGGAAGTCCCAGGTGATCACGAGATCATCGTTGTCGGGGTCTTGGACATCGACTTCGACTGACACTTCTTTGCCGGCCATCATCACTGCGCTCTGTTGGTTCTGTGCACTCTGTGAGCCGATGATTCGGATTTTGCCCGGCCCGATTCGCGGGCAAAGGTTTGTTGGCCACCGGCCGGTCCAGAGATAGCTCATTGTTTCAACGGCAGCCGTCGCATTGCCATCGGGCAAGAACATTCCGTACCATGTATGGGTCTTTTCCTGCTTGTGCGACCAGTAGAAAGCGTACGCGCCGAGGCATTGGGGGCGTCCTTCGACGGCATGCCGGTACGCTTTGAGGTAGAACTCGGCTTTTTCTGTGCTTGAGTCTTCAATTGGCACGCGCCACGGAGTTTTCGGCACCTGCCAGTGGCCGCGCGGCCCGAATTCGGTCACCACATATGGCCTGGTCCAACCTGCGCGTGCCACGTCTTCCGGGAGCGTCAACATGTCGTTGTACGAGTTCAGACCGACGGCGTCGAGGGCGGGACAATGCTCGTCCAGCTCCGGCAGGATTCGCTTGTACGCATCGCCAAGAACTGTGATGACAGGGTGGTTCGGGTCTTCGGTCTTGATCATTTGTGCGATGCGATTCACTTCGCGCCAGAGTGCAACTCGTTGGCCATGTGAAGCTCCGATTTCGGGTTCATTCCCAATCGCCCACATCAGCAGTGCGGGGTGTGATCGATGGCGTTTCACCAACTCGCGGATTTTCTCGAGCTGGCTGTTTATTTGTTCCGTGTTCTCGTAATCAAAGCCTTTGCGTGGATTTGCCAAGGGCAAACCGACAAGGCAGGTCAAACCGTGCCGATGTGCTCCGTCGAGCGCGTTGGGACCCGCCCGAACAGAGTTGCCGCCTGAAGCTGCGAGAAGGTCAAGACGGTATGTTCCAACTGCGCCTTTGATGAAGAACTGTTTGCCATTCCGCTCGAGTTGAAATCCGGCATCGGCCCGGCGGATTTGCACCAATGCAGGTTCATTGTCGGCGCGCAATGTGACGACCCCGAGCGCGAGAGCGAGTGCACATCTGAGAGCGGTGGCCGTTGCCATGAGACAAGAGTACCACAGCGCGTTGTTGCCGCAACGAGAAGCCTTTCAAGCCTGAATTTCTGCTTGAATCGACGCCGCTAGAGAAGGCACTGTCCGGTCACTTATTTTGCCCGATCATGGCACTGAAACAACTTACCGAGGACCAGGTTCGCACTTGGACGCTGGAAGAGAAAGACAAGTGGTGGTTTGAGAACGTTTTCAGGGGCGACGCACCGCAGCTTACGCTGCGAGCGGCGCTTACGGGCATGGGGCTTGGGGGTGTTCTGTCGCTCACCAACCTGTACGTGGGGGCCAAAACTGGCTGGACGCTTGGCGTTGGCATAACATCGGTGATTCTGGCCTTTGCGACGTTCAAGCTGCTTTCGGCTCTCCGACTGGGCAAGGACTTTACTCTGCTTGAAAACAACATAACCCAGTCAATTGCGACTGCGGCTGGTTACATGACGGCGCCGATGATATCGAGTCTGGCAGCGTACATGATGGTGACCAACGAGGTCATCCCGATGGGCCAGACCGTTGCGTGGATTACCGCGATTGCTCTCCTTGGCGTGCTTTTTGCCTTTCCATTGAAGAAACGGTTCATCAACGACGAGCAGCACGCATTCCCGGAAGGGCGCGCTGCGGGGATAGTGATGGACGCACTGCACAGCGGCGACGCCGCAGCGGGTTTGCTGAAAGCAAGGTTGTTGGTGGTCACTGGCTTGATTTCATCGGTGCTGAAGTTCATGCAGAGCGCGCCAATAATGGCGAAACTGCACCTTAAGTTCCTGACCGTGCCGGAGTTCCTTGACGGGTGGGTTTACACGCTGGCCACGTTGAAGATTCTGGGCACGGATTTGAGGCAACTGACAGTGCGTCCTGACACGGACTTTGTTATGATGGCGGCGGGCGGGCTCATGGGGATACGAACAGGCGTGTCGCTCATGATCGGCGCGGTTTTGAACTACCTTGTCATTGTGCCGATGATGATTGCTTCGGGTGAGATTAGGGGTCGCGAGATCGATGGCGCCGTGCAATTCGGGTTCCGTGAAATCACCAAGTGGGCGCTCTGGGGCGGGGTGGCGATGATGACCACGGCGTCATTGTATTCATTCTTTGCCAGGCCGCGAATGCTGCTGAGCGCGTTTCAGGGGTTATGGCCCGGGCGAGACGGAGCACAGGACCGAGATGTTCTGCACAAGATTGAACTTCCGATGTGGGTTTTTGTTGTGTTCATACCGGTGCTGGGAGCAATAACGGTGTTGCTGGCGTACGCGTTTTTTGGAGTGTCAATTTGTATGGGGATAATTGCGATCCCGTTGATTTTTGTTTTCACTGTGATTGGGGTGAATTCAACGGCATTGACGTCGATAACTCCGACCGGTGCCCTGGGCAAACTCACGCAATTGACATACGGGATACTGGCCCCCGGCAATATCAAGACCAACCTGATGACTGCGGGCATCACCGCCGAGGTCGCCAGCAACGCATCGAATCTTCTGATGAACATCAAGCCCGGCTACATGCTGGGTGCCAAGCCGCGCTTGCAGGCCATCGGCCATGTCCTTGGCGTGTTGGCCGGAGCGCTGGTTGCAACGCCGTTGTTCTACTATGTCTTTCTTTCCAAAGGACCAGCACAGTTGGTCTCGGATCAGTACCCTATGCCCGCTGCGACAATTTGGCGCGCGGTGGCGGAGCTTCTCATGCAGGGGCTGTCCAACCTGCCGATGTCCGCAAGATGGGCAGTGTTGACAGGCGCAATACTGGGCATTGCGCTGGAAGTGATTCGTCACGCGACAAAAGGCCGGTTCTGGCTGTCCGGAGTCGGGATCGGATTGGCGACCGTGATACCGTTCAACACCTGTTTTGCGATGTTTCTCGGTTCAGCCTTTTTCTGGATTGTTGAGCGGCTGTGGCCGGACAAGCAATCGCGCGCGAACCGCATTTTGGTGGAGAACCAGGAGCCGATATGTGCGGGAGTGATTGCAGGTGGGGCTTTGTGTGGAATAGTGGTGATTCTGATTGAGAACTTCCTGTTGAGCAGGTAACGCGGCCGGGCATGCTTTGGGAAACGAGGCGCGCCAAACCGCACCCGATCCTTCACCTTGATTTGGCTTTCAACTGGCGTTTGCCGTATGTGGCCGAACCTCTTGCACCTGGCTTTTTTGTGTCTTGCCCGGTCTGTTTGTCGGACCCGGCAAACTGCCGTTTGAGTTCGCGGATTTGATCACGGATAAGGGCGGCCTTTTCAAACTCGAGGTTGTTTGACGCTTCGAGCATTTCGGCTTCGAGCTCGCGTATTGTCTCGGTGACATCGAAATCTGCGCCGACTTCGTGGAGCAAACTGTCGGCTGCGGCGAGGGTTTGACGCCGGGTTGAGAGGCTTTCCTCGACTGCGCGGCTTACGCTGCGCGGGGTTATGTTGTGCTTTTTGTTATAAGCGATCTGTCGCTGGCGTCTGTACTCGGTTGTTGCAAGGAACGTTCGGATGCTGTCCGTCATGACATCCGCATAAAGGATGACCTCGCCATTGATGTGGCGTGCGGCACGGCCGGCTGTTTGGATGAGGCTTGTCGCAGAACGCAGGAACCCCTCTTTGTCGGCGTCAAGAATGGCTACAAGCGAAACCTCGGGCAGGTCAAGTCCTTCGCGCAGAAGGTTGATGCCAACCAGAACATCAAAATCGCCCTTGCGCAGCGCGCGGAGTATCTCGACGCGTTCGATTGCGTCTATTTCGCTGTGGAGGTACCGGACGTTTATGCCGATGCCCTGCAGGTAATCTGTCAGTTCCTCCGCTGTGCGTTTTGTCAGCGTGGTAACGAGAACGCGCTCGTGCCGCTCGGCCCGCCGACGGCATTCTTCAATCAGATCATCGATTTGCCCCTGCAGTGGTTTGATGGTCACGGTTGGATCAACCAGGCCGGTGGGACGGACGATCAATTCCACAACACCGGGCGGCGGACCGGATGCGGCTTCCGGGCTGTCCTGGGACAAGATGTGCGCATGGCCTGCGTGGCCATGGGCGTCTTCGCGCACCCATTCCAATTCTGTTTTACCCGGTGTAGCACTGACATAGATCGTCTGGCCCTGCAGAGACTGGAATTCCTGAAAACTCAGAGGCCGGTTGTCCAGTGCGCTGGGGAGACGAAACCCGTATTCGACCAGCACCTGTTTGCGGCTGATATCCCCGTTGTACATGCCGCCAATTTGAGGGATTGTTGCATGTGATTCGTCGATTACCATCACGTAGTCTTTTGGAAGGAAGTCCAGCAGCGTGCATGGTCTCGAACCTGGCGGCCGTCCCGACAGGTGGCGGGAGTAATTCTCGATGCCGGAGCAGCAGCCCATGCTTTCCAGCATCTCGATGTCGTACTCGGTGCGCATCTTGATTCGTTGTGCTTCGATCAATTTGCCGCGGGCTTCAAACCACGCAATTCGCTCCTCGAGTTCCTGTCTGATGCTGGCGATTGCGCGCTTTACTTTTTCATATGGTGTGACGAATTGGGCGGCAGGGTGTATGACAACCGCGTTTTCAGTTCCAAGCCTGTGGCCTGTCAGCGGGTCAAACCTTGTCAGCCTGTCAATCTGGTCGCCAAAGAACTCGATCCGCACTGCCTCTTCGGAGCAAGCGGGAACGAGTTCCACAGTGTCGCCGCGGGCGCGGAAAGTGCCGCGCTCGAGAGAAACGTCATTGCGCAGATACTGCAGATCCACCAATCGCCTCAAGAGTTGGTCGCGGCTCAATTCCTGGCCGACCTGAAGTCCCATGACCATGGCTTCGTAGTCTTCGCGGCTGCCGATGCCATATATGCACGAGACGCTTGCGACGACGACAACGTCGCGCCTTGTGAACAGGGAACTCATTGTCGAGAGCCGCAAACGCTCGATTTCAGCGTTCCTGCTCGAATCTTTTTCAATGTAAGTGTCGGTTCTCGGAATATACGCTTCCGGTTGGTAATAATCGAAGTAGGAGACGAAGTATTCGACAGCGTTCTGGGGGAAAAAGTTCTTGAACTCGGCGTAGAGCTGGGCGGCGAGGGTCTTGTTGTGGGAAATGACCAGAGCCGGTCTGCCAATTCTGGCTATGACATTGGCGATTGTGAAAGTTTTGCCCGACCCTGTGACGCCCTGGAGAACCTGGTGCTTCTTGCCGGCCAGCAGGCCGTCAGTGAGTTTCTCGATTGCTTCGGGTTGGTCGCCGGCCGGAGCATATGGAGCCACCAGTTCGAAAATGCTTTCCATTGTCAGACATCAATTCCGAACTGTTTCAATTTGTTGTAGAGCGTTTGGCGGGTTATGCCGAGCTGCCTGGCGGCAGCGGCCTTGTTGCCACCGGTCTGGCGCAGCGCGCCGAGGATCGCGTTCTTTTCCATTGCAGCAAGTCCTGCCAGCGGCTGGCCGTCTGTGCCCACAGCGTCATAGGGGATTGACAGGTCCTTGAGATCGATTAGATCGCCGGTGCAAACGAGCACTGCGCGCTGGACCTCGTTTTCGAGTTGCCGGACGTTTCCCGGCCAATCGAATTTCTGAAGACAATCCAGTGCTGCTGGTGTGAAAGCCCGGACACGTGAGTTTGCCTGAGAAGCAAAACGCTGGAGGAAACTGTTTGCCAATGGCACAATATCCTCGCGCCGCTCGCGGAGTGGAGGAACGTGAAGTGTGATGGTGCTTATTCGGTAGTACAGGTCCTGGCGCAGCTTCTGTTCTGCAAGGGCCTGCTCGATTTGCCTGTTGGTTGTGGCGATGATTCTGCAGTCAACGGTCCAGTGTTCGGTGGCGCCTACCGAGCGAACTTCCTTGGTTTGAAGCACGCGCAGGAGTTTCGACTGTGTTTCAGCAGGCATCTCGGAGATTTCATCGAGCAGAATGGTGCCGCCGTGGGCCTGATGGAACAGTCCCTGACGATCTGTGTGTGCTCCGGTGTATGCGCCTCGAACTGCGCCAAACAACTCGCTTTCAATCAGTTCACGTGGCAGGGCCGCGCAATTGACTTTCACGAATGGCCCATCGCGGCGTTCGCTCAATGAATGGATCATGTTGGCGATCACTTCTTTGCCAACGCCGCTTTCACCGGTCAGGAACACCGGCGCGTCGCTTGGCGCCACTCTGGCAATAACCCGCAGAAGATTGCGCATTGACGGACTGCGGAAGACCGGGGCAACGCCGCCGCTGAGCGTCGAGACAGCCTGTTGCAGTGCTTCGACCCGGGTGTTGAGCTGCTTGTGCTCGAAAGCGCGCTGTATGAGAAGCTCAAGGCTTTCCAGTTGAATGGGTTTGGTCGCAAAATGGAAAGCGCCGGCTTTTATGGATTCGACTGCTGCTTCGACGGTGCCGAAGCCTGTGAGCATTACGATCTCGACGTCTGCGCGGTTCTGTTTAAGTCTCTTGACAAGGTCCAACCCGTTTGCATCGGGCAGGCGCAGGTCAAGAACAATAACGTCCGGACAGCGTGCCTCGATCGAGTGCCACATGCCTGCCGCGTTGGCTGCTGTCGCCACATCATACCCGGCGTGCGAGAGCGCCCTTTCCATGACCGACAGCACGCTAGGGTCGTCATCTACCAATAGAACTTTTGGTTTCATTGCCCCAATGCATCGCGTTTCTGCAGCTTCTTATCTCGCTGTCTGCGGTCCACGGGCACGAGCGCAAAACGCACCTTTCCCCGTCCCGGCTCCTTTTCCACGGGGCTGATTTGCAGCTCGGCTTTCTTTCCACTCCTGCACACGCGAAAAGTAATACAACTTCTAGGACAATACAAATTGCTATGGTTGCTTAATTCGAGCCGACGGTCAAGCACGCTTAACATGCTCGTGGTAGGGCGTAGCCGCCACTGGGGCGCCGAATACCTCAGCAAACATCCTGATTCCGGCTCGCTGGGGACAGCGAGCCCTACCGTGCATGAACCCTTGCATACAGTTTTGCATTTCCGCGTGAACGCGGAACTCTAACAGCGATCGGTTGTTCCGCACTTTGGGCGATGCGGCGTCCGCGGCTGTCAGACTCGCGCCTTTGGGCGGACTTGAATAGAGCACTCATTGCGCAG
>JARYMD010000021.1 GCA_029907285.1 Verrucomicrobiota bacterium
GATGAGTTTGGATCGCTTGACCGCGTCCCAGAGGGCGAGCGGACGGCCCACTTCCAAAACTTCCGCGTAATTTGGCGCTGGGGCAGTGCCGGTGAGTTTGTGAGTGAAACTCTCCAATTTGCCCAGGTAAGTCTGTGAGAGGCGGCGGCATTTGCCGTTTTTCCAGCCCCATTCAGACAGGTAGTAGCAGGTGTGGCCGTGGACAGACTTGGCTTCGAGTCGTTGCATGGCGGAGCTTTAGGGCATATTTAAAGGCGATGTCAAGCACAAAGTGCTTATTATTAAGGCATGATCGTAGATCATCGCTTCCATATTTCGGGGATATGATCTGAGGCACACAAATCCTTGATGCCCAACATGAAGTCAATGAAGCCCTATCCTAAATCGTAAAGTCGGGCTAGGTCGGCATAAATGCGCCAATCGCGAGTACGGTTGGCGTCAGCCAAGGTACTATGTGCGACCGTCGAGCGGAATCCCATATGATAGAGCTGGTCGGGGCGTGAGCGCAGGCGGACTTCCAGGTCAGCCAGACTGTCACGGTAGGTGACTTGCGCAAATGACATGGCTGGGAATTGGTCCCAGCAGGAGAAACTCAGCACCTTGTAATCACCGCGATAGCGTACCACACAGCGGCGGAACTGCTCTGGATGTACCAAGGCCGTCAATTGAGAAAAAACATTTTTCCCGGCATGCATGCGCAGAGTTTGGCAGGGCGCTTGCTGTGCGAAATGACAAAATCGAGCTGAAATCGCTCACACGTCGGATCGTTGCCATCCTGCGGTTTTGCAAGGACTTGCAATGGACAGTGCGCTTCATGGCCGGATGACAGTGATGGTCTATGGTCTCGGCGGTCCCCACAGATTTCAGCATTGCCCACAGACTGACCCAGCAGGAATCACGCTCCGAATAAAGCTTCGGGCGTCTTGGTCTGGTCAGGCGGTGAGATTTCCGGGCTGGCGCGGCCCAGATGTCGGGCGCCCCGCCACACATCCGACCCAACCACATTTTCCTGCTCCCCATTTTTCTGCCTCCAATCTTTCTGCCAACAATGTTTCTGCCAAGGGCGCTTCCGTTCATTGATCTTTCTGCCATGACAAGATCGTGGCTGCGATGCGGGATTTCCCAAATCCGCGTTGCGTCCCTGAGACGAGGCGGCTAACTTTCGCCCGTGTCTGACGAATCCATGCTCATGGGCGCGGCATCCGGTCCGGTTTCAAATGCTCAAACAGAAGGAAGCCGTGACGCGCCACCGGCAACCTCAGCACAGGAGACCTATCTTCGTCTGCACCGGACGATTTGCCAAGTCATACGGGGACAGGACGCAACTGTCAGACGAGTGTTGGCAGCGTTCGCCAGCGGCGGGCACGTGTTGCTGAACGATTATCCCTGGACAGGCAAAACCACGCTGGCCAAAGCGCTTGCCCGCGCCATAGCAGCTCAGTTCACGCGCATCCAGTTCACACCGGACTTGTTGCCATCCGACCGGGCTGCGAAATATGCAGGCTAAAGGTATTTGTTCGCCTCGCTCTGAATCCACGCCATTACCTGGTCAGCAGCATCGACGACCTTCACCGTCGAGAGTTTCCCTGCTCTTGGCTTCAATTCGACCTCGTCCCGGGCAAGAGATTTCTCGCCCACGTTGACGCGCATTGGGAAACCAACAAGATCGGCATCCTTGAACTTGACCCCAGGCCGCTCGTCACGATCGTCGATTATTACTTCAACACCACGACCGGCCAAGGTCCGATACAGGCTTTCAGCGACAACCATCGTCGGCGACCCTTGGGTTGCGTTCAACGGCGTGATGCAGACCTCAAACGGCGCCACAGACAGCGGCCAGATGATGCCGTCTTTGTCGTGCGACTGCTCAATTACAGCTTGGAGAGTGCGGGTGACACCGATGCCGTAACATCCCATAATGCACGGCCGCCTTGCGCCAGATTCCTCGATAAACACCGCGCCGAGTTTCTCGCTGTATTTGGTGCCAAGCTTGAACACATGCCCAACCTCGATGGCACGCCAAATCTCCAATGGCTGGCCATCAGTCACAGAAACCTCGCCAGCCTTTACCACGCGCAAATCCTGCCAGTGGTGAACGTGGATATCCCGTTCAATGTTCACATGGCGCAGGTGATAGCCGTCCCTGTTCGCGCCGGTGGTCATCCCTGCTGCATTCCGAAGCGCAATGTCGGCATGCACCGGAACATTCGCGGCCTTGGTTGAAAGCGTCGATTTCACGGCGCCGAGACTGCCCGGGCGCGCTCCCATGAGATCGTGAATCTCATCGGGCGTTGCCGGCCTGAACACGTTTGTGCCCAGTGCAACAGCAAGTTTTGCCTCGTTGAGCTGGTCGTCCCCGCGCAGAAGAACGATCACCGGATTGCTCTCGACCACATAAACGAGAGCCTTGATCTGGCAATGCGCAGGCACGTTGTACGGCTGCGAGCTCAGGGCGTCGATCGTAACCACGCCGGGCGTGGGGAACGGCTCCGGTTCCGGCCCGGTGTCCTTCGCGGGTGTGGGCACAATCGGACCGCGGCTGATGGCTTTTTCGATATTGGCCGCATAAGACCCCGACGCTGTGCACACCACCTCGTTTTCACCGGTTTCGGCCGGCACCATGAACTCGTGTGAGAGAGTGCCCCCGATCACACCCGTGTCAGCTTCGACCGGAAACGCATGAAGGCCGCACCGGCGGAATATGCGGGTGTATGCGTCGTACATTTTCTTGTAGCTGATTTCGGCCGCTTCATCGCTGGTGTCGAAGCTGTACGCGTCTTTCATTATGAACTCGCGAGCGCGCATCAGGCCGAACCGCGGGCGAATCTCATCGCGGAATTTTGTCTGTATTTGGTAGAAGTTCTTCGGGAATTGGCGATAAGAACTGATTTCCGAAGCCACCAGCGCGGTGATTACCTCCTCATGCGTTGGTCCCAGCAGCCATTCTTTGTCCGCACGATCGTGCACCTTGTAGAGAACTTCGCGTGCGGTCACATACCGGCCGCTTTGCTGCCAGATGTCCGTCGGCTGCAGCGCCGGCATGAGGACCTCAATGGCGCCGGCCCGGTCCATTTCTTCCCGCACTATTTGCTCGATCTTTCGCAGCGAACGCAACCCCAGCGGCAGAAACGTGTAAAGGCCGCTCGTCAGCTTCCGAACCAAACCGGCTCGGAGCAGCAACTGATGTGAGACGATCTCGGCCTCAGCAGGGGGTTCTTTGAGAGTTGGAATAAAAGTCTGAGTCCAGCGCATGCTATTGTTGTTGTGAATGGATGTGCACAAAGAAGCTCATGGAGCGCGCCGCCCAGCGCGGTTGCGTTCCGGACCATGAAAAAAGCGCCCCCAGCCTCACTTGACGGTGTTAACCAAAGGAGCCAGCCCCTGGATTCGCACCTCGAGCCGGTCGCCAGATGTTATCGGCCCAACCCCGCTCGGTGTTCCGGTGAGGATGACGTCGCCAGGCAGCAACGTCATGTTGAATGAGATGAAGCTGACCAGTTGATAGACGTTGAAAATGAGCTGGCTTGTGTTCGAGTTCTGCCTGAGTTGCCCGTTTTGGAAGAGCTGAATGGTCAAATCATGCGGGTCTATCTTCGTCTCAATGTACGGCCCCAACGGCGTGAAAGTGTCAAACGACTTGCACCTCGACCACTGGCTTTCCGACTCCTGTATTGTGCGATCAGTAATGTCCTGAGCGGCAGTGTAACCGAAGATGTACCGCGCAGCAGCCGCTTCAGTCACGTTCCGAACCCGCCGGCCAATGATAACCGCCAACTCCGCTTCATAGTCGGTCCTGTGATCAGGAAATGGAATCTCGATCTTGCCGCCGTCAGGAATCAGCGACGTCGGCGCTTTCAACCAAAACAGCGGCTCTTTCGGCGGGGCTTTGCCCGTCTCACGCGCGTGGTCGGCATAGTTCAGCCCCACTGCAATGACTTTTGACGGCGTGACAGGGACGAGTGTTTTGACACCCTTGAGCGGTATTGGCTTCTTCTGAAACGTCGGTGAGCCAAACACATCGCCCTGCAGCCGGTACAATTCCCCATCGACGACTTTGGCATAAAAAATGTCGTCGCCTTTCTGGAAACGGCCAATTGCTGCCATAGAAGCAGTCGAATGCTACCAAAGCCCCTCGAACCGGGCAAGCGCAAATTAGCGCTCTTTCGCCGTTGCCGCCTGCCGCTGCCACTTCGACTGCAGTTCCACAACTTCTCAACGTCTCAACTTCGCAACGTTCAAAGCGAACCTTGCAGCGCAACATCCACCGGAACCTCAAGTCCTTGCCAATTCACAGCATTTCTTGCCCAACCAGCAACTCCGGCCTCCGTAACTCCGGGTCAGGCGGGCTTTCTGTCCTTGCTGTCAATGATTTGGCTCACTACTAATGCGTGGCTGACAAAATCTGCGGGCTCGACATCCACGGTTCGGGGTGACATGCTTGAACAGGTTATCGCAACGATGAATTCAGGTTCGATCTGAGCTTTCGGGTTGTCGTTATCTGAAAGCTTGGTTCGCGAGGCTGGCGAATCGAAGTCCCAACCTTGGCGGTTGTGTTCCGGGCAGCGGGACAAAACCACGGTTGAGATTCTACCACCAGCGACGTCTCTGGTGCAAAATACCACCAGAGCGCCCGCGTCCGAGACATGGCGGTCTGGGGCTTCGAATTCCGCGGTCCAAACGTTAGGCTCGAAACCGATGAGAGTCACGTTCACGAAAATGAACGGTGCGGGGAACGATTTTATTCTGCTGGACAATCGTTCCGGCAACATCCAACTCACAGCGTCCGACGTGATCCGGCTGTGTGACCGGCACCGCGGCGTCGGGGCCGATGGCGTTCTGATTCTTGTCCCTGGCCCGGCCGGGGGGCCGGACTGGGCATGGGAGTTCTACAACAGCGACGGCAGCACCGCCGGGATGTGCGGAAACGGCGCTCGCTGCTTTGCCCGGTACGTAAACCGTGTCACCGGCGCAGGCCCGGAAATCAAGTTTGCCACCGGCGCGGGCGTCATCAGAGCCTTCATCAAAGGGGAAAACATCACGGTCGATTTGACTCCGCCCAGAGATTACAGGCCAAACGTGAAACTATCGCTGAGCACCGGCTCATGCGAAGCGCACTCGATTAACACCGGAGTCCCGCACGCGGTGATATTTGTCGCTGACGCCGGCAGCGTGCCGGTGGCCCAGCTTGGCGCCGAGATTCGCTGGCATCCCGAGTTCGCACCCGCCGGCACAAACGTCAATTTTGTTCAAATCCTCGAACCGGGATACATACGCGTTCGAACCTTTGAACGCGGCGTCGAAGGTGAAACACTCGCATGCGGAACGGGCGTCACCGCTTCTGCTCTTGTGTGCGCACAGACAAAGGGTTTCGCTTCGCCTGTGAAAGTGAAGGTGCAAGGTGGCGACACACTTGAGGTCGCGTTCGACTCAAATGCAAATGGTTTCAGGAAAGTCAGCCTGACCGGACCGGCGGAGTTCGTTTTCGACGGACAAATCGAACTCTAAGCGTGGTCGGTCGAGCATAACAACGCCACATACTCGAGCAACAACAGATCCGCAGCAATCAGCCATGAACCTGTTCAGGAGAAAAGACGTTTTTCAACTGCAGGCAGAAGCCGCGAGCGACCAGCGACTGCACAGGGCGCTTGGCCCGTTGAATCTGACCGCGCTTGGTATCGGGGCAATAATCGGCACCGGTATATTCGTCCTGACCGGCACAGTGGCCGCAAGGAACGCGGGGCCAGCCGTGATTTTGTCATTTGTGTTGGCCGGGACTGCGTCTGTTTTTGCGGCGTTATGCTACAGCGAGTTTGCGTCGCTTGTTCCTCTGTCTGGCAGCGCCTACACCTATGGCTACGCGACATTGGGCGAGTTGTTTGCGTGGATCATAGGGTGGGACCTGATTTTGGAATACGCGGTGGGAGCAATTACCGTGGCAATAGGTTGGTCCGGGTACGTATGTTCGCTTCTGCGAGATATCGGCGTAAACATACCGCCGGAACTGTCCGCCGCGCACGGCACGCCGTTGATTGATTTGCCTGCAACGCTGGCCGTCGCGCTGAAGCTCCGGCCGGGCTGGCAAACGTTCACCGAAGAACTGGGCCGGCAGATCGCCGCAGTCGGAACCGATCCGGCGACTCTCGCTCAGGCGACCGCTGTGTTCAATCTACCCGCGGTCATCATAGTGTTCATCGTGACAGCGCTGTTGGTCGTCGGAGTGAGAGAGTCCGCCTCGGTAAACAACGTGATCGTGTTCATAAAGCTCGGCGTAATCGTGCTGTTCATAGTGGCGGCCTTTCGGGCCGTGAACCCATCGAACTGGGTTCCGTTCATCCCGGAAAACACAGGTGTGCGCGAGCATTTTGGGTGGACGGGCGTCATGGCCGGGGCAGGGATTGTGTTTTTTGCGTACATAGGTTTCGACGCAGTAAGCACTGCAGCACAAGAAGCCCGAAATCCGCAACGCGACATGCCGATCGGCATAATCGGCTCCCTGGCTGTGTGTACGGTGCTGTACATTCTCGTGTCAGCGGTGGCAACAGGTGTTGTTCCTTACCGGCAGTTGGATGTGCCGGACCCGATTGCGCTTGCGGCTGACCACGCAGGGCTTGGATGGATGTCGTCTTTGATCAAACTCGGGGCAATTGCAGGTTTGTCATCTGTTATCCTTGTGATGCTTTATGGGCAATCGCGCGTTTTCTGGGCGATGTCACGCGACGGCCTGTTGCCGCCCTTCATCCACAAGGTTCACCCAAAGTTCCGGACACCGTGGATAACTTCAATCGTGACGGGGGCTGGAGTCGCATTTTTTGCGGCGCTGCTTCCGGTGCGCGAAGCAGGCAGCCTCTGCTCGATTGGAACATTGCTCGCTTTTGTCATTGTGTCGGCTGGGATTCTCGTGCTGCGGTTGCGGCATCCGGAACTGCGGGCCGGGTTCCGCGCGCCGGCGATATGGTTTGTTGCTCCGATGGGCGCGTTGTCGTCGCTCTATCTGATGGTGTCGCTGCCGTGGACAACGTGGGTCCGGCTTATTATCTGGTTTGCAATCGGCATGGTGGTCTATTTCGGGTATGGCATGTACAACTCAAAGCTCGGCCCGGAAAAAATCCCCGGCGAAACACGCTGGTCGCGGGCATTGAAAGTAGTCGGCCTTGTCTGGATCGTGGGCGGCGCACTGGTCACGATTCTATGGACATTCGATTACAGGGAACGGTATCTGCCCGGGCCATGGGGCTGGGCCGCAGGCGTCGCCGGACTCCTGTTGACGGTCAGTTTCGGCATGGTGCTCAATCTGTTTGCTCAGGTCTCGGATCACATCCGAGCCAGCCGACTTGAAGCCGAAAGCGTGGAACGGCCATTATGAATGCTGCACAAATGACTTCAGGCGCCCGGTCCGACCAGATGAAGAATCCACCCAACAAGCCATGCCTACGCCGGGCCACACGGCGCGAGTTCATCTGCGGTGTCGCGTCGGTTGGCGTTGCTTCGCTGTTGCACGGGTCGTCCACTGCCGTCAACGCCACATCCTACAAAGTCGGGTGCTACACCCGCCCGTGGGATCAGTTCGATTACCGCTCTGCCCTTGACGGGATCGCAGAAGCAGGATTCAAGTACGCCGGTATCATGACCGCCAAGGGCAAATCGTGGCTCATCCTTAACGTGGAAAGCTCGCAAGAGGACGCCCAAAAGGTCGCCGACGAAGCCAAACAACGCGGACTGAAGGTTCTGTCAATTTATGCCGGTGAATTCCCGGTCGAGCGCTCCGTCGAAGCGGGCATCGCAGGGCTGAGAACTCTGATTGATCACTGCGCCGTATGCGGCTGTCCCGACCTCATGCTGGCAGGCACATCGAATGAGGGGCTTGTGAAGGATTACTGCCGTGTTGTGTCTGAATGTTGCGACTACGCAGCAACCAAAGGAGTCCGCCTCAGCATAAAACCTCACGGCGGTGCAAATGCCACAGGCCCGCAATGCCGACAGCTCATCCAGTGCGTTGGCCACCCAAACTTCAAGCTCTGGTACGACCCGGGAAACATCTTCTATTACTCGGACGGGACAATAGACCCCGCTGATGATTCAACCTCGGTTGATGGCCTGGTCGCAGGTGTCAGCGTCAAAGACTTCCGGCGCCCCAAAGAAGTCATGGTCACCCCGGGCGATGGCGAGGTCAGTTTCACAAAGGTGTTCACCAATCTCCGCAAAGGCGGTTTCGTGTCAGGGCCGGTCTTGATCGAATGTTTGGCACGCCCAAACACCGCTGCCGAAATCACCCGCGAGGCAAAACGCGCACGCGCGTTCATTGAAAAAACGCTGGCTGCGCTCTGACTTTCTTTTGGCAAACCGCGGCCATGGCGTTCACCGCAATTTTAAAGGCGCAAGCCAACTTTTTTCTTGTGCTGGTCGCATTAGAATCGAATGCTCACGGGTCGATGATTTAACACAATGCGCATGAAGATGTTTCCCAAACTGCTTGTTGCTCACCTGTTGGTGTCGTTCCTTTTCGTTGCCACGGCAGGCGAGGCGCGCCTCCTGCGCTTCCCGACGATTCACGGCGATCAGATCGTCTTTTCTTATGCGGGCGACCTGTACACCGTTGCCGCAAGCGGCGGCGTGGCAAGACGCATCACAAGCCACGAAGGTTACGAAATGTTCCCAAGGTTTTCCCCGGACGGAAAATGGATCGCGTTCACCGGCCAATACGACGGCAACACCGAGGTGTACCTGATGCCCGCTGAAGGTGGTGTGCCGAAACGACTGACTTACACAGCCACCCTCGACCGCGATGATGTGTCCGACCGCATGGGGCCAAACAATATCGTCATGACATGGCGGGACCCCGCCACCATTGTCCATAGGTCGCGCAGAATCTCATGGAATACATGGAAAGGACACCTGACACTGGCACGCATCGAAGGCGGCGCACCGGAAATCCTCCCTTTGCCCCGGGGCGGCTGGTGTTCGTTCTCGCCCGATGGCAAAAAGCTCGCTTACAACAGGGTGTTTCGAGAGTTCCGAACATGGAAGCGGTACCGCGGCGGCCAGGCAGATGAAATCTGGATTTACGATTTCGAAACCAAAACCACCGAGAAAATCACCGAAGACCCCGCCCAAGACCTGTTCCCAATGTGGCACGGCGATAACATCTACTTCGTCTCGGATCGGGACTCGACACGCCGATGCAATCTCTTCGTTTACAACATCCCAACCAAAACAACCAAACAGCTTACGCATTTCACCGACTTCGACATCAAGTTCCCCTCTCTGGGCGATAACGCGATCGTGTTCGAAAACGGCGGTTTCATTTACAGGTTCGATCTGGCCTCAGGCCAAACGGCCCGCGTGCCAATCGAAATCCGCGAAGACCTCGCCGTCGGCAGAGGCGGTTTGCGCGACGTAAGCAACGCAATCACAAGCGAAGACATCGCCCCAGACGGCGCGCGCGCCGTGTTCGGGGCGCGCGGCGAAATCTTCACAGTCCCGGCCAAGCACGGGCCAACCCGCAACCTCACTTGCACCCCGGGTGTCCACGAGCGCAACGCCACATGGTCGCCGGATGGCAAATGGATCGCCTATGTTTCAGACGCGTCAGGCGAAGATGAAGTGTGGATTCGGCCACAGGACGGGACAGGTTCACCAATCCAACTGACCGCACTAGGTGACACTTACAAGTACCATTTGATTTGGGCGCCCGATTCAAAACGCATTCTGTGGGGCGACAAAATGAACCGGCTCCAGTTTGTCGATGTCGAGTCAAGGCAGGTAACCATGGTTGACCAGGCAACCGCATGGGAAATCACCGACTACACGTGGTCGCCGGACAGCCGATGGATCGCATACACCAAACCCGAGGAACGCCGTTTCCCAAACATCTACCTCTACAACCTCGAGTCCAAAGAAAAGATCGTGGCAACTGATGGTTGGTTCGACGTCCGCGAACCCGAATTCAGCTCGGACGGCAAGTATCTTTTCTTTGTTTCAGAGCGCACTTTCAACCCAACTTACGGCCAAACAGAGTGGAATCATGTCTATCTCGACATGGCCGGAATTTACCTCGTGACGCTCGCCAAGGACGTCAAATCCCCATTCGCACCGAAAAGCGATGAGGTCAAGATCGCCAAGGAAGAGCAAAAGAAAGAGCCAGATGTCAAATCGCCAACCCCAAAGGGGGACAAACCCGCCAGCGAACCAGGAAAGGAATCCGAAAAAAAGGACGACACCGCGAAGAAAGAAGCCGCTGAAAAAGCCCTCGAAAAGAAGGAAACTGAGAAAGCCGACAAGGAAGTGCGAGTGAAGGTCGATGCCGATGGTTTGCCACAACGGATCATTGCTCTTCCCGTCCCGGCATCACAATACAACTCCCTCACGTCCGTCGGCGACAAGCTCTATTACGTTCGCAAGGGCAAGCTCTTCCTCTACGAGCTCGACAAACAAAAGGAAACCGAACTGGGCGATTACCCGAGCTACCGAGTCTCGGCTGACAAGAAGAAAATGCTCGTGTCCGGCGGCGGCGCACGCGGCATCATCGACCTGCCCACCGGCAGGATCGATTTGAAAGACAGGCTGGACCTGAGCGACATGAAGGTGAACCTGGACCGGCAGGCTGAATGGTCGCAGATTTACCACGAATGCTGGCGGCAAATGCGCGATTTTGTCTATGACCCGCATCTGCACGGCGTTGACTGGCCAGCCATGCGCGCCAAGTACGAACCGCTGCTCGCCCACGTCCAACACAGAGCCGATCTCACCTACATCATTGGCGAAATGATAGGCGAGCTTAACCTCGGCCATTGTTATGTGGGTGGCGGTGACTTCCCAAAACCCGCGCGGGTCCCGCTCGGCCTTCTGGGCGCCACCTTGGCCAGGCATTCGCCCTCCGGCTACTACCAAATAACTGAAATCCTGCCGGGACAGAATTGGGACAGGCACCTGCGGTCGCCACTGACCGAGATCGGCGTAAACGTGAAGGTCGGCGATTACATACTCGCCGTTGATGGAAAACCAACGGATCAAATGGTGGATATCTATGCCTCACTTGTCGGACGCGCAGGCAAGCAGGTCACACTCCGCGTTAACAGTGACCCCAAACCCGAAGGCGCACACGACGAAGTCATCGTGCCAATCGATGACGAACAGCCACTCTATTACTTGAAATGGATCATGGGAAACATCGAGACCGTCAACAAGGCTACCGACGGGAAAATCGGTTACGTGCATATTCCAGACATGCAGGTGGCCGGACTGAACCAGTTCGCAAAGTTGTACTACCCCCAACTGCACAAGGAAGGCCTTATTGTTGATGTCCGCGGCAACGGCGGCGGCAACGTGTCACCACAGATCATCGAACGTTTGCGCCGCGAACCTGCCATGTGGACCATCGCGCGCAATGGAGCCGTAAACGTCGATCCATCCGGCCAGGTGCTTGGCCCCAAGGTGCTTCTTCTGGATCAGTTTTCTGCTTCCGACGGCGACATAGTCGCCTACCGGTTCCGCAAACACAAGCTGGGGCCGATCATTGGCATGCGCAGTTGGGGCGGCGTCGTCGGCATTCGGGGATCATTGCCTCTTCTCGACGGTGGCTACTTGAATCGTCCAGAGTTCTCGCGATTCGACCTCGAAGCCCGTGAGTGGATCATGGAAGGCAAAGGTGTCGAACCGGACATCGCAGTTGACAATGACCCTGCGCGCGAGTTTGCCGGCATCGACGATCAGTTGAACAAGGCAATCGAGGTCATCAAAGACCTCCTTGCCAAAAACCCCGTCACAATACCGAAACCACCCCCCTACCCTGACAAGAGCCGGTGACCATCCGACCACACCAGCACACGCGGGAATCGGTGCGGACAACATGCAGGCGTCGTCTCCTCCGGAATCCCCAGAGATTCCGGAGCGCCATGAGTCCTCAACAAGCGTGTCGCCTCCATGTGCGCCTTATTGCTCACCCCGCTCCGGCTTGGCCAGTCCCGATTGCCTGACAAACGTGGTTTGGTTCAAAAGGCTTCGACAAAGGCCGTGACAAAGGTGACGACAAAAGTTGACGGCCCGGCAATACGAAATGTGCATGGTTGAGTTTATCACCCGAAGGGGTGGTCTGACACGCAACGTGTCGTCCGCCGAGACCCACGAGAGCCCGCTGGACATTATAGCACCGCATGCTCAGGCAACTTGGGGCGAAACATTGCCGACATTATGATTTGCAAGGGAAGGCGGCGTTGGAATACAGATGTCCGGCAAGCATGAGTGCGAATGACGCTGAAACAGTAAGAATCACCCTTGTGCCGCTGGGCAAGACCTTGTCGGTAAAACGCGGCGAGCCGCTCCAACAGCAGCTTTTCGCCCAGGGCGTCGAGTTCCCTTGCGGCGGACGTGGGCGATGCAAGCGTTGCAGAGTAAGGGTCTTAAAGGGCCATTTGCCTGTTACACCCGCCGACGCACAGCGGCTGTCACAGGCAGACCTTGATGCCGGTTGGCGCCTTGCCTGCCAGGCACGCGCCGAAACTGACCTCACTCTCGAGCTGGCCCAGTGGGAAGCGTCAAGACTTGGCGACGACCTGAAATTCGAATTCACGCCAAGGGAAGGGTTGGGCGTGGCAATCGACCTCGGCACAACCACCATCGTCGCCCAGCTCCTCGATCTTAAGACCGGCAATGTGCTCGGTGTTCGCAGCGCCCTTAACAGCCAGGCACAGTACGGTTCGGATATCATGAGCCGCGTCGAATACGCAATCTCGCCCGGCGGGCTCGACACACTCACCCAAACTGTGCGCCAGCAAATCGGGCGGCTTGTCACAGAGCTTCTTCGAGATTTAAAAGAGAGAGCGGCCAATTCAGAATCAACACCGGCCACTGACGCCTTGCGCACAGTGATTATCGTGGGCAACACGGTCATGCACCACTTGTTCTGCGGCATAAGCGTCGAGCCGCTTTCGCATCACCCGTTCGAGCCGTCCAACGATCGTCTGCAACGTTTCCCGGCATCTGATCTCGGCTGGGATGTGCCGTCGCACACCGAGGTTATGTTTCTGCCGTGTTTGGGTGGGTTCATCGGCAGCGACATACTTGCCGGAATTCTGGCAACCGGCATCCGCAACAGCGACCAGCTTGTCGCTCTTGTTGATTTGGGAACGAACGGCGAAATCGTCATGGGAAACCGCACCAGATTGCTCTGTGCATCGACCGCCGCGGGGCCCGCGTTCGAAGGCGCAAGAATCTCGATGGGCATGTTGGCCGCCACCGGCGCGATTTCTGCGGTCAAGAACGACGGCGGGCGCTTCCAATGCACCGTGCTCGGCGGCGGCCAGCCCAGAGGCATCTGCGGCAGCGGCCTCGTCGATGCAATTGCAGTTGCGTTGGACCTTGGCTTGATCGATCACACCGGGCGGTTGAAAAACGGCAAGAGTTTGGTCCTCGAAGGACGGGTCGCCGTAAACCAGAAAGACATTCGCGAACTGCAGCTTGCCAAAGGCGCAATAGCCGCCGGCATACGGCTTCTTTTGGAGCGATGGAACGCTCAAGCAGAAGATTTGGATTGCCTCTGGCTGGCCGGCGCGTTTGGCAATTACATAAGCCGCGCGAGCGCGCGGCGGATTGGCCTGATCCCATTTCCTCCAGAGAAAGTCAAACCGGCCGGCAACACGGCATTGCGCGGTGCAAAGTATGTCCTGCTTAATGCGGTTGAAAACAACCTGGATCACACACTGATCCGACAACGCATCGTGCACGTTCCGTTGAACGAGGAACCCAGATTCCATGAAGTCTTTGTGTCGGAGATGCAATTCCCCGAGCCTGAATATCTCATGCCCCAACCTGGAAACCTAACCACCTGACCAGACCAAAGCGCCCAGAGTTTCACTCCAGTGAGATTTTGGGGCAGGAAAATAAGGAGGGGGGCAGAACGTCATGCGTGATGCGTGATACGTGAGGACGGGTCGCGACATCGGTTGCGGGAGCGCGGCGATTCTTCGCCGCACCGAGCTTGAACCCTGCCGTGAATAGGAACGCGGGCATTCTTGCCCGCACCCAGCCGCTATATGTTCGGGCGGCGGACTTGGGTGATTGAAACAGGTGTACGATCGGTCGTCGTGTTGATGCGGCCGGGACGGCCGCGCTCGGCGGCGCAAAGCGTCAATCCCCGGTTTTCTGTTCGGACGATTTGAGCCATGCGAGGTATTCCGCGTTGTCTTTTTGCCAGCGCCGATTGATCTGCCATGCATACAGCGACAGGCTGGCTGACAAAAACCGGCCTGTGACCATTTTTTTCAAGACCTGCGGCAAGGAATAAAGTTTGGCATGCCCGTTGACCTGGGCATACTGCAATTCGCATGGCGTAAACGTGCCCGGTCGGAAAACGACATGGAGCGCATCGTACAAGTCCCAGTCATGTGACACGATCCTGCCCTGGGCTGTGAGCTTTTTGTGGAGTTCAGTGCCGGGCAACGGCGTCAATATCAG
This sequence comes from Verrucomicrobiota bacterium, assembly GCA_029907285.1. GTDB lineage: Bacteria > Verrucomicrobiota > Verrucomicrobiia > Limisphaerales > J093 > JAAYVR01. The sequence goes on from JARYMD010000021.1 coordinate 14,449, forward strand.
GAGGTGCGCGCTGGTCAGCTTCATTTCCTTGATGAATCTGACGGTTTCCTCGGCTGTCCGGGTGTCATCGCTCTCGAAACCAAAAACGAACATGCCATGGATATGAATGCCTGCCCTGTGTATCCTTTCTATTGCAGCGCGCATTTCATCCAGTTGCTGTGCCTTCTTCATTTCCTTGAGGCTTATGGGGTTGATTGATTCGAAACCGATGAACAGCGTGTGCGCACCGGATTTCTTCATCAAATCCAGCAGCTCAGGGTCGCGCGCGACGTCAGTTCGCACCTGGGTGGACCAATGGAACCTGAAGCCGCGCCTCAGCATGGCTTCAACCAATTCGCGGGCTTTGGTCTTGTTCGCGGCGAAATTGTCATCACAGAAAAAAACGACGTGATTGGGCGTGTTGTATTTTTCAAGCTCTGCAATAACGCTTGTTGTGGAACGGTGGCGCAGTTTTTTGCCGAACATCGCTGTGACTGAACAAAATGAACAGTCGAACGGGCATCCACGGGATGTTTGGACCACAACGGTCCGTTTCCCGCCAATGACGCAGTCGGCAGTCCCATCAGCAAGCGAAAAATCCGGCACCGGCAGCGTGTCCAAATCCTCGACCTTGGCCCCCAACGGGTTGTGGTGAACTGCACCCGCATCGTCTCTCCATGAAAGGTTCGGGACCGCGGCATGGCGCGGGTCGGTTGCTTTTATGGTGCCGTCCGACCACAAATCGAGCAAGGCTTGGAATGTCATTTCACCTTCGCCGCGCACCACAAGTTCAGCGTGGTTCAGAGCTTCTTCGGGCATGAAAGTGACGTGTGGCCCGCCCATAGCGACAGGTATCCCTTTACTTCGGCATGCATCGGCAATCTGGTAACTGCGGTTAGCGGTCGGTGTTATTGTCGAGATGCACACAACGTCGGGTTGACCGTGGCGCGAAATCCATCTGTCAAGGTTGAACCATTCGCGACCCTCGACGAACACCTTTCCTGTCCAATTCGGGTTTCGGTTTGCCAATCCCGCCAACAAGAAACTGCCCAATCGCGGCAACGTGAACTGGGAGAAAATGTTCAATTGCCGCGACGCCGGTTCAATTATCAATACCAAATGTCTGCGTGCTGACATCAGCCGGTATTTTGCCGGTTCAACCAGAGACAGCAAGCCCCCTTATCTCTTTGGAAGGGAATTGGCGTTCTATCGGCGAGCCCAGGCGCGTTCGATCTCTTCGAGTGTTCTGCCCTTGGTTTCCGGCACGAACACCGGCACAAATATCAGAGCGCCGACACACATCAGTGCGTAGCCCCAAAACGTGCTTGAACTGCCAAAGTTCTTGAGAAGCCATGGGAAGGTAACTGACACAAGATAACACGACGCCCACACTGCTGATGTAGCCAGCGCCATGGCACGCCCGCGCGTCCGGGTCGGGTATATTTCTGAAATCACGACCCAGCCAACGACCCCCATTGAAAACGCAAATGACGCCACGTAAAAAAGAACGCCGGCAAGCAGCGCCTGTGCGGGCAGTTTGGCATGAAACCCATATCCCACGAGCGCAAGGGCAATCCCCATGCAGCTCGAGCCTATCAGCAGCAGCGCTCTCCGGCCCATCCTGTCAACAACAGCCATAGATGCCACTGTGAACACAAGGTTTGTCAGTCCCACAAGAACACTGTGCCAGTAAGCAGCGGATGTCCCAAAACCCGCTTCCTTGAACACCTTGGGCGCATAATACATGATCGCATTTATCCCTGTGATCTGCGTGAACACCGCCAAGGTAATCCCCACAAACAGAGCACGCCGCACACCCGGCTGGATAAGCTCACGAATGCCCACGTCTTCATGGCTGATTGCCTCGCGGATTTGCGCAAGCGCAAGGTCCGCTTCCGCAAGCCCTGCGACTCGCGTTAGTATCTCTCGTGCTTGCTGATGAAGACCTTGTTTGCTGAGCCATCGGGGGCTTTCCGGGACAAGGAAAAGCAGCGCAAAAAACAATGCCGCAGGCAGCGCAGCAACTCCGAACATCAGCCGCCATTTGGCCGGGTCTGCCATGTCCATTCTGTTCACTATCGAGTTGCTAAAGAATGCGCCGAGTATTCCCAACACAATGGCGAGCTGCTGCAGCGCAACCAATCGGCCCCTCGTTCGCGGCGGCGACACTTCAGCGATGTAAAGTGGCGATGCAAGCGATGCGATTCCTATGCCAAGCCCGCCGAACAACCTCGCGAATACAAGTTCGATCTTGCCGCCGGCAACCCAGCACCAAAGCGCCGAGACAAGGAACAAAACGGCCGAAACAAGCAGAGTCTTCTTGCGCCCAATACGATCAGTCAGAAACCCTGCGCCAAGCGCACCGAAAAAACACCCAACGATGGCGGAGCTGGTAACGAACCCCTCCATCTTTGGGTCAAGCGTGAATTCATCTGTAAACAGCGGCTCGGCGCCCGAAATAACCGCAGTGTCAAATCCGAACAAAAAACCGCCGACAGCAGCCACCGCGCAGATCAGAAGAAGATAGCCATGGCTCCCACCAGTGCTGATTGGTTTGGTTTCCGCCATCAAATCAATCCCTGCTGCGAATGGCCCTCAGGAACGCCAATGCGCGACAGCCGCTGACACACATTTGAAACGAACGTTCCAAAACCGGCGGGCGCAACCACACATTCGCCCTGTCGCAAACACTCCCGCGCAAAGTCACAAGCGGTTCCTGGGACAGCAGCAGAATGCCCGCGGCACGGGGCACGCCCGGCCCCGCTACTTTTGCTCAGGCTTGGTCTCTGACTTGCCGGCTTTTGCTTTTTCTTCTTCTGCCTTCTTGTATTTCTCCAGCTCCTCAGCCTTGATGACCTCGATCTTTGCACCTTTTTCTAGTTCCTCCTTGGACGGCACCTTGATGATATCGCTCGTAATGGGTGCGGTGGAGGAAACCGACGGCGTTGGTCTTTGTTCGACTGAGAGAAGCTCGACGTCAAACACCAGGGTTGAGTTTGGGCCGATAGCGAGCCCGGACCCGCGCTCGCCGTAAGCCAGTTCGGGCGGGATGAACAACTGCCATTTCGCTCCGGGCTTCATGAGCTGGAGCGCTTCGGACCAGCCCTTGATAACTCCATTGACACCGAACTTGGCCGGTTGTCCCCGCTTATACGAACTGTCGAACTCGGTGCCGTCGATGAGCGTGCCGCGGTAATTCACAGTCACCATGTCGTCCGACTTCGGCGATTCGCCGCTGCCCTCGGCAATGATCTTGTACTGAAGGCCGCTTGGGAGTGTAACAACGCCTTCTTTCTTTTTGTTTTCCTCGAGGAATTTTTCGCCCTCTTTCTTGTTTTTCTCCGCGAGTCTTGTTCGAACTTCGCGCTGGGTTGACATGATGATATCCCGCGCGTCATTTTCGCTGAGGCGGGCCTTGCTCAGGTCATAACCATCCTTCACGCCCTCCATAATGGCGTTCGGATCAATCTCATCCAAGGGTATGCCCGACCTTCGCAGATTGTTGCCGAGGCTCATGCCGAGGGCATAACTGAATTTCTCTTTGTTGTCCTTCAAGGGCGCGCCCTCGGCCGCATAAACAGAACCAAATCCCAGAGCAAACGCAACCACACTATAAATCAATGCGCTTTTCATATTACAATCAATTCCTTTTACGTTGAGCATCAGACAACACAAATTTTGTTTCAATTCAATTCTCAGTCACCGTGGGCCGGGTCGCGGTTTTCCACCGATGCCTCCCGAACCCTGAAATCTCACCGGACATCCCATCGGATTCACCGACGCCTTCACCCCGATGAGATTTCCCGGCCAAGGAAACCCGCGCCCAGACGAGAAAATCCCACTCAAACTCACGCCATACCGTAGAACTCCTCGACCGTCCGGCGGAACAGGTTCTCGCCAACATCGACAATGCGCATCTCGCGCCTGGCGTTCCCGGGTGAATCGCTCGCATGAGCCGCGTTCACCATGATGTTTGCGCCGAACTCGCGCCTGATTGACCCTGGCGGCGCCTTCGACGGGTCCGTCGGGCCGAGCACCGACCTGATCTTGGCCACGGCATTCACGCCCTCATATATCAGGGCAATGCATTTCTCACTGCCGGGCTCGGTCAGTTTCGACGGGTCGCATTCCCTCGGACTGCTTCCGGCCATGAACCGCACGATGTTTTCGAACTGGCTTTCGGCGTATAATGGACCGAGCATCTCACCCAACCGGCGTTGCTCCGTCTCAGAGATTGTGATGTCCAGCTCTCTTTCCAGAGCGGCTTTTGCCCTGAGGGCAACGCGCTCTTTGACCGCGCTGCGAAGAGTTTCACGCACCGGCCCGTAGAACTCCATGGCCTGGGCAACGCTCATCCTGTGCACCTTGATCCCTACGATGAACAGGCCCGTCCGGGAAAAAAAGTCGATCATGTTGCCGGGCCGTCCGGAGGGGAATTTGAAATTGTCCGGCTTCAATAACACCAGGGTCCGCTCCGGCACTTCGCCCGGGCCGTACTGGATCACATTTTCCAGCACGCCGCCGTCGGCGTCAGAGTATTTGGCCCAAAGGAGAAGTTTTGTTTTCGCCTCTGCAGGCGTTGGCGCGGCCAAAACCGCCGGCTCGAAATAGTGCACATTGTCGTTCTCGTCGATGATGAGATCGCCGTAAGTGTCGCGGATCGTCTCACCGCCGCGCCTGTGGGGGCTGAAATTCCCGATAACAGCACGCAGCTTGCGCACAGCGTCTTCCCCTTTGAACAGCAGCATCATGACACGGCGGCGCCGTTGCGACTTTGGTTCAGGACCAAGATTGCGGATGACATACTCTCTAATGAGCTCTTGTATGCGTTTCTCTTGCGGGTCATCCGGAGAAACAACCTGCTCAGCGTATTCGCTCACCAGCTCGGCACTGGGCGCAAACATCCGTGCTGCGACCAGTTCAACGCCGCTGCGCGAGATCAACCTTGCGATTATTCCCCCGGTCCGGGACTTATGCAACGAGTAAGGTGTGATAATGGCGTATGCTAGTTCTTCAGACATAGTTGGCGACTAAATTAGGCTCGATTGCACTCAACAGCAACGCAACCGCACTGAGATTTCAACTTGAGCTTGGTTGATTCCAATTCTGGATCGATGCGCGGCCTCATTTCAGACGTAATAGCACCCCATCACTGGTGCCCTTCCTGGCCCTCCGGCAATGCAGGCGCAGGTGGGGTGTCAGGCGCGACAGCAGGAGGCGGCGTGCCAGCCCCCGAAACAGAAGAAGCCTTGCCGCCCAAAATCTTGAACATCACGACACCGCAAGTAGGGCATCTGCCCTTGATCGCTCTCCGGCCATTCTTCATGACCTCTTCAACGGCATCAGCGATTTCCTTCTTAGCTTTGCATTTGACGCAGTAACCTTCCGCCATAAGCGTATCAGCGAAGACGGCAACAACGAAAATGCGACCTTCGCCACACCGCGAGTTTACGGGCGCTCTGAGCCAAGCGTCAACTGGTAAAGCGCCCCCCAATCCGCCCGCGCACCAGACAGTATTGCCATCTTGGAACGGCTTGGCCAGAGCCAAGGCCCGTAGGGTCGGCATATTTGCAGGGCGGAGCGACGGCAAACCGGACGATTTGCGTGGGAGCGGCATTGCGCTAAACGCCCATGCACAAACTGATTGGTAGCGTCGCCTCGGCGGCAACTCTGCCCATGGGCCTCTGGGCCGATGGGCAGGCCAGGCATCTGCTAGGGTTTCACCAGCCGATAATACATTTTCTGGGGCGATGTTGGGAGGAACACATTCCAATTAAGCTCCATGGCAAGAGGCGCATTGGGCTCATCGGTCCATTGGATGGGCTCCTCGAGGCTGGCCGTCTGTTGCAGCTTATATCCTGCCGGAATAGTGGGCCAGGCGAGCTGCACGGCTGTCATGGTCTTGAGCGTGGGCGGCGCGGGCTCAACGCCTGGAATGGGCCAGAAATCAAACTGATCCGGCCGCAACAGGCCTTTCGTGTATCGAATGCGGTCCAGCTTCCCGACAAACGGGAGGTTCCCGGTTGGATTCAGGCCGGACGGCGTGTCCGTGGTGAACACCGGTTTCGACACTTCTTCAAGGAAGCTGTTAATGCTCTTCAGAGGGCGGTCAGGTTTCTTGCCGCTGTGGAATGGCATGCTGGTTTCGTTGAAGTTATACGCGACCACTGTGCTTGTTCGCAATGGCCGCACGCTCATTGGGTCAGCATCAAGGTCGTCCGCGGTCAGTGCCTCTTTGTGAATGCGCACGCGGTCGATGCACCCGACAAAATTGTTTCCAAAAGCCCCTGATCCGATGAACAACGATGAACAAATTTGACAGATGCAAGCCGTAACGACAGAGGGCTGCAAAACCATGGTTTGCGCGCACCACCAAAGGTTCGGGCCGCTCTGCAGCATTTGTCAAGCCGCAAGCAAAGTCTTGCTGTGCATGAACCATCCGTGCACCGGGGCAGAATCAGCTTTACAGCGGGCTTTTCATCCATATGATTTTCTTCAGTTGGGTTAGGTCAGGGGGGAGGAGCTGCCGCCCTTCCCGCGACCGCACTCAACTGCATGCCTCGTTCCCTCCTTGCTCTCACCGCGCAGAGCCACGCTGCCGCCCTTCCCGCGACCGCACTCAACTGCATGGGCAACCAATGGATGGAGTGCCAAGAACAAATGACCGACTCAACGGCAAATTCAGCTCAACGACAATGAAAGTGCTCTTGGTGGACGACAACCAGCAGAATCTCGGCCTGTTGAAATCGTTGCTGGCCAGGAACGGATTCGACGTCATTACAGCCGCCAACGGCGAAGAAGCGCTGGCCAAAGCACGACAAAACCGGCCGGACTTGATCCTCAGTGACATTCTGATGTCCGTCATGGACAGGTTCCGGCTGTGCCACGAGTGCAAGAAAGACCCCCTGCTGAAGCCGATACCGTTCGTCTTTTACACCGGCACTTACACGGATGATCGGGACCGCAAATTCGGCCTGAGTCTGGGCGCAGAACGCTTCATCGTGAAACCCGAAGCGCCAGAGAACCTCGTCAAAACGATTCGCGACATCATAAATGAGCGCCGGTCGGGCATCACCCATGCCAAAACCCCTGCCGAAATGCGGTCGGAACCAAACCAGATGATCTTGCAGCGCTACAATGAGGCGCTTGTCCGGAAACTGGAGCAGAAAACCGAACAGCTTGAGCTGGCAAACCGCGAGTTGAGACGCCAATTGGCCGAACGAATCAGAGCTGAATCAGCACTGCTTCGAGTCGAGGAGCTGCTGAACGAAGCGCAGCGAATGGTACATCTCGGAAGCTGGGAATTGGATTTGACAACCAACTCGCTCACGTGGTCCGACGAGGTGTATCACATTTTCGGAATCCGGCCAGAAGAGTTTGGCGCAAATTATGAGGCTTTTCTTGCCTGCGTCCACCCCGACGACCGGGCCGCCCTAGATGACGCCTATTCCAGATCAGTCTTCGATGGTATCGAGTCGGGCGAAATCCAATACCGGATCGTCAAAAAGGACACGGGCGAAACCCGTTGCGTTCATCAGAAGCACCGAAATCTCAAGGATGGCTCCGGCAAAGTCACTCGATCTGTCGGGATGATTCAAGACATCACCGAAAGAAAATAAGCCGAGCGAAAACTCGCTGATGAACGCGCGCTTTTGCACACACTGATCGACAACCTCCCGATCGCCCTTTACCTCAAAGACACCGAAGGCCGTAAAACCCTCGTCAATCCAATTGATGCTCGCAACCTCGGCGTAAGTTCCGAAGCCCAAGCGTTGGGCAAAAGAGACTTCGACTTTTTCTCAAGAGAGGAAGCGGAGAAATTCTGGGCCGACGATCAACAGGTC
>JARYMD010000220.1 GCA_029907285.1 Verrucomicrobiota bacterium
GCGGTGTGGCCCGCAAATTGTCCCTTGTTCGAATCCGCGGTTGCCCAAGTCTGCGGAGGAACCCCTCAAATGCCGACGTGGGGACAGACACGTTGTTCGTGCATAAGAACAAAGCGGCAGCGAGCTGCCGCGCTCGTGCGCCTGCGAAGGCGCTCACATAGCGGGGTGAAAGTCCCCGTCAGGCCGAACGTTCACCGGCCTGTGACCGACGGCAACTGTGCCGGGGCAACTCGGGGTGGGAATCAGCCGGAGGTGAACTCTTGGTCCGTAACAATGGTCCATGAAGACATGGAACGAAGTGAACTCGATTCGGCCGCGCCGACTGGCGAGCCTGCGAGTGCTGTGCGAAGCCCTGGTCATGACCCGAGTGGGAGGATATCCCTCTGCCTGCAGGCAGGGTTGTCTGACTTGCAGCCAAGGGCAGACAAAAGCGTGAATGGGCGAGAAAATGCTCTGGCTGGGGCGGCGAGGTGGTTGGGGACGGAACGAGAGGAAGCGTGGGTGAGATAAGCAGGGATACCCGTCGGGGCCAGAAGGTGTTCATGACCGGAGAGGTTCAAAGAGCCTCCCGGCGGGGGACAGAGCGCTCGTAGTAGCTGAGAAGCGGGGTAATGCCCGTGGAGCGAAGGGGCGTAGGAAAGTGGAGACGTGAAGTTCATGACGAATGACGGTGGAAATCGAGCGGCGATAGTGCCTGTGGCACTGCAGGAGACTGTGGTGAAAGAGGCTAAACAAGCTGCAGACATCCGCGACCGATGGTGGTGGGTGGAACATTCGGTATGGACGGAACGGATGCTAACCCGGCTCGAAGAAAGCGAGCCGAAAACTGTACGGCCGAACCGATGGTTTGGGGAGCGGGGGCTATTTTGTCTGGGAGCTGGCTCCTGCACTTATGGTTAGTCTGGCCGAGAAACCACTGACCGGAGGGCCGGATGCGGGAAAACCGCCTGTCCGGTTCGGAGGGAGGGGGAGCGTTAACGCCGCACTCCCTACCCTTATCAAGCGCTTCGCGTCCACCAACGCCCACTGCATCCGGGGCAGCGCCGCGTGCAGTGGGGGCTTGATCAGGGTGCTTTTCCCAGCGACGGAGTCGCAGGGCATATTTCCCAGCCCGGCGTGGTTGAAGGCCTTGGGGGGGTGCAAGAGCCGGGCCGTTGCCCGTCAGGCGGCTTTGGTTTTGGCTGCGCCGGGCTGGGAAATATGCGGGCTAAGCATAGTGAGCGACCACCTCGATTTCGATTCTGGCCCCGCGGGGCAGAGCAGCGACCGCAATTGTTGACCGTGCAGGGAAATCGCGTGTGAAATACCGCGCGTACACCTCGTTCATTCCCGCAAAATCGGCCATGTCAGCCAAAAACACGGTGGTCTTCACAACAGACTCGAAACCGAGGCGCTCGGCTTCAAGTATTGTGCGGATGTTTTCCAGGACACGCTCTGTCTGGACGCGTATGTCGCCGGCGACAAGCTGGCCAGTCGCAGGGTCGATCGGGATTTGACCGGAACAAAACAACATGTCGCCCACGCGCACTGCATGGCTGTAAGGGCCGACAGGTGCCGGGGCACCAATTGGGTTGACTTTTCTCTTGTGCATGGCTCGGGTCAATCTGCCGCAGGTTCTTCGTTTTCAGGTGAAAATAGCAATCCGGGCACATTTGCTGTGTTGCCGGGCTGGCTGGCGTTTGTGGGCGGCCCATATACCGCCAATGCTGAGCTGCTCGCCGCGATGGTCTTGAGCATCTGGCGGCGGCTGAACCTGTTGGACGCGATTGTGCCGGCAGCTTCAGGACTTGGTGGCGGTCGGTGGCTGTTTCGTATGGTCCGTGGGTACGCGCGGGTTGGTTTTGCCATAAGTTCGAAACACTCATTTGATCGCATTAAATCATGCGATAGATCAAGCCAATTGCGATGAAGAATACGGGGGTTGCGATTGAGCTTTGCGTTGCACCGAATTTGAACAATGAACCTGGCGGGCCACGGACGCCTCATTTGCAAAGGCGTTGATTTGCCCGGGTTATTGGCTGTTTTGCCTGCGCAGAGCCCTGCCCGGAAATCTCATCGGAATGACGGTTTCAATGTGACGGCTGGCCGGCTGCTGGCATTTCGGGCAAATAGAGTGCCAGGCACGCTATTGCAGGCACCGGGCGAATAGAGTGCCAGGCACTTTATTTGGGGTGCTCCAGTTTTTGGGGAGGGGTTGGCAGGAGCGGAGTGGTGTCGGTGATTACTGGGAGGTGAGCCGCCGGACGTCGTAGCACCAGAGGACGTTGTGGTCCCGAATGTAGAGGCGGCCGTCGGCGACCACGGGATACGCCCAAGCTTTTTCCATCTGGTTTTTTCTCTTTGGCTGGTCGGGGGGAGTGAACCGGCCTTTGAGCGTGTAGGAGCTTGGTGAAGGTTCGACCAAAGCGACGTCGCCGTTTTCGCCATGCAGGTAAAGTCTGTTGTCAGCGAGGCAAATTGATGCGGCACCGAGAGCGCGTTCCTGCCATTTTACCTGGCCGGTGAGAAACTCGAGACAAACCAGTGACTGGTCGGTTGTACCGTAAAGGAAATCGCCGTGTTTAACGACTCCACCGATTGCGGTGGGGAACCGTGGGCCGAAATACAACTCGCGCACTTCCACCGATCCTGAGTTGACTTCGAGGCGGATTGCGCCGGCGCCTGTTCCGGCGGAGGCCACGTAGATACAGCCGTCGCTGGACAGTGGGGTGGGGATATTGGCGTCAAATCGGCTGGTTGGCTTGGCGTATCTCCAGAGAAAGTGTCCGGTGCGAGCTTCGACGGCGAACAGTCCTTTTTGAAGGAGCTGGACGTATTGTCTGAGATCGCCGGTTTGAACGGGGATAGCGGAGGCATAGGCGGCGTCGCCTGCTTCGGGCAAGGGGCATTTCCAGACTGTTTGTCCAGTTTTTTTGTCAAGGGCTACGATTGTGGCCTCGGGTCCGCCGGGGGTGCAAATGAGAAGATCACCGTCAACGAGGGGTGATTCTGCGTAGGCCCACGTTCCCGGTTTGCCACCGAAATCAGATCGGAGATTGTGCTGCCATTGGATCGCGCCGGTGGTGGATTCCAAGCAGGCGAGGTCGCCGTCTGATCCGAGCGCCCAAAGGAGGTTGCCTTCCACGGTTGGGGTGGAGCGTGCGGCGGGGAAGTTAGGGTCTTGTTTTGGGTTGCCTACGTTTCCCAAGCGTGTTTGCCAGAGGCGTTGGCCGTCGGTGGCGGACAGGGCCAGCACGAATTCATTTTCCATACCTTCGTTTGCGAGGATGAATATGCGGTCGCGGACGACGGCGGGGGCTGAATATCCAGAGCCAAGATTTGTGATTTTCCAACGCAGTTTTGGTCCGGTTCCGGGCCATTCCTGGAGCAGGTTGGTTTCGGGGGATATGCCGCTTCTGTGAGGGCCGCGCCACTGTGGATAATCGGCGGCGGAGAGCAGGCATGGCGAGCATGCGATCAACACGGGCAAGAAGAGTTTTCTGATGGAAGGGTTCATAATTACAGTGGGCTCTTTAGCGCGTTGTGGGTATTTTTGTCAAAGAGATTCATTTTCTTGGCTTGCCAAACGCCAATGATAGGAGAGTGTTGCTTGGTTCGGGTGCATCATGGGTTTTCGGAAGCTGGGCAAGGCGGGTGTTTTGCTTGGTGCTGAGTGCGGAAATGCGAAGACTCAAGGACGATCCTTGAACAGGAAAGGAACATAAATGACAAAAGCGGAACGAGCGCGCTCTTTCAGCGATTACCTCCAAGCGGAGGGGTATGCGGCGACCACTGACGAGGACTCGGATATTGTGTTCAAGTACGAGGGTGCGGTTTATCTTGTTGTGCTGGATGACACGGACACCGGGTTTTTCCGGATTGTTTTTCCCAACTTTTGGCCGATTGAGAGTGAGTCGGAACGGGTGAAAGTTGAGAAAGCAGCGCTGGCTGCCACAGCGGGCATCAAGGTTGCCAAGGTGTTTCCGGTATCGGACAACGTATGGGCGACGATTGAGCTGTTTACGACCGACATTGCAGAGGCGAAGGCGGTGTTCAAAAGGTCGATGCTGGCTTTGCGAGCGGCGGTGAACAAATTTGCGCAGGAGATGTTGAACTGATCGGTTTTGGCGGGGTGTCAGCGGAGCGTTTGGCCCGCATTCATTTCGTGCGCAGGCGCCGAGTCTCTGCCCGCCAGGGAACTTTGGTTCCGGCTACGCCGGGCTGCGAAATATGCGGGCCCCGGAAATTTCACCGGATTGAATGCATGGGCATATCCGAGGGGGTGGCCGGTGAGATTTCCGGGCCGGGGCTCGTGGTGCGAATCTTACGGTCCGAGGGCGTATTTGATCAGATAGAACTTGTGTGTGGCCGTGTTTGGCGCGGTGTCGATCCACCCTGCGGTATCGCCGTTGCTTTGGATTGTTTCGGAAGCTTTCTGCCAGTCTTGAGATGCAAGGTCGGCGCACGTGTAAACTTCGTATGATCGGCCGGGCAGAGCAGACCATGTCAGGGCGACGGTGCGGTCTTGGGTTATTGAAACGCTGATGATTCTGATGTGTGGCAAGGTGGATGGCGTGGCGGTGTTGGGGGCTGCGGGTGTTGGCGGCCACAAGCTGAAGAACGGTTCTTGTGCGCCATCGGGCCATCTGCCCTGGGAAGCGTTATCGGGCTGGCTGTCGAAGTGCACCAGATCGACCAGGCGTCCATCCGGGTAGAACAGGGCGATTGTCTCACCGTATTTTTCGAGCTGGAAATTGGTGTGCAACTGGCCGGTGAGCAGCCATTGTTCGGGCTGGTTGTCGGCCCAGACCATGAGAAATCCGCGGGGCGGCAGGATGAATCCGGACGGTATAACAAAACGTGCGGGATGATCGAGCGAATCGGTGAGGAACCAGCCTGCGAGTGGGACGGGTTCGTTGCCGGGGTTGTACAACTCGAACCAATCGTCGAACGCGCCGTCAGCGGGATCAGCGACGAAGTTGCGGTTTGAAGCCATCCACTCGTTAATGCGGACGGCGGGGATTGGCGTTGGGGTGCCGGTGTACGTTACGGACAGTTCGGGCAGGGTTCCGGTGGGTCGCCCGTGGGAGTCGTAGGCGGCGATTGAGATTTTGTTTTCGCCGGGGTTCAGTGGTATTCGGAGTTCCCAGCTTGTCACGGTTGTCCATGTGACTGGGTATTCGACGCCATTGACGGTGAGAGCGCGGATGCGGACCGGGGCTTTGCCGCGGATGACGAGCGGGTTTTGGTTGGTTGGGATTGTAGTTGCGGGGCTTGTGAGGGCGAAATCGGCGCGCACAGATTTGAGCTGATCGAGGAGGAATGCGCGTCGTTGTGTGATCCAAGACTTGATTGAGTCAGGGGGAGCCAGTGCGAGGCCGTCTGCTCGGAAGGCTGTGTATCTGGAGTTGAGGAAAGAATCGATAGGCGAACCTTGGGTGGCGTTGAAAAATGTATTGAGGGCTTCTTCGAGGGCGGCCCAGTACAATCGGACCATGGCGGGTGTTTGGTACATGCGGGCGATTGTGGGGTCGTTGACATCGAAGAGCGGAGCGTTAGGCGGGTCGTTGAAAACGCCGAGGCCGACATCGAAGTCCCAACACATTAACTTCCAACGATCGCGTTTGGGTTTGTAAAGGAAAGTATTTTTTGCGTTGGGGTTGCCGAAGGCATCCCAGAAGGACGCGAGGTCGTTCATGGCGAAAGTGCGCATCCAGTGGTCCAGATCGACGACGGACTGAACGCGTGGGATGTAATCTGATTTGGCGTTGACGGTGTCCACGAGGGCGGAGAGGTCGGTAAAATCGTTTGCGGAGCCGTGGACGGCGCGTGGCCGCCAGTTCCATCTGTAGCGGGCGATTTTCTTGGAGCCGTCGGCGGCGACGAAGTTTTCGAGCGTATTGAGGATGCAAGGGTCGATTCTGTTGCCGGCGTCGTCGAATTCATTCCAGCAATCTGTTTTCCAGAGTGAACCTTCTGAATCGTTTGGGAACCATTCTTCGACGGTGTCTGCGCCCGGCTGTTGTGCGTCGTCGTAGATTACGCTGCGGCGAAGGCCGTTAACGAACAGGAGAACGTAACGTCGGTACATGTTGGGCAGTCCGAACCAATCGAGGAGCCGGTACATGAGAGCCTCGCGTTGGTCGGTGTCGTCGCGTATGGGCCAGTCGAGGGTTACATGTGTATCACCGAGGAATGGGTCGAATTTGGGGAGTGTGACGTCGTATCCGCAGAGGTTGCCGGTTGGGGAATTATAGCCGGGCGCGGTGTAAGAACTGCCGCTGTATCTGGCGCCGGCGGAGTAGATGACGCGGTGCGAACCGTACACGAAAGTTATGGGGACATCTTCGTTGCTCATTTTTTCGCGGCTTGCCCAGAAATCGTGGTCGTCTTTGGCGATCCAGATGCGGTAAGAGCCGAACGCGCTGTTGGGGGTTGGTTCGCCCCATCGGATGAGGCACTCGCGGGTTTGCGGTCCGGTGGGGAAGACTGTGGTTGTCCTGGGTGATGAAGCATCTGCGGTTTCGATTGTGAAAGCGGCGATGGTGCCTGAGGTTTGGCCGGGGATTGCTCCGGTATAGATTCCGTCGTTGGCGAGCTCGTCTGGGCCCGAGCCATCATCGACCATGGGCACCGAGGTGATATCGCGGTCCGGGTCGCGGCGGAAGTGGAGGATGACTGTAGAAACGCCGTCCGGGTCACAAACGCGGGCCATGACTCGGACCGGCTGCTGGGGTGCCGGGAGGATTGGCTTGTGTATGACCTGGCGTATGGCTGGGCCGGCATTTGTTGTGGTGCGGCTGTTTGGTTTGGCGGGGGTGCCGGGTGAATCCGGGGTGATCAAACGGCCCGACGCTTCGAGTCCGCCGCCTCTTAGGCGGAGCAGTATTTCGGGGTGTCCGGCGAGCCATTTGGCGCGGGCGCGGATTGTGGCGACCTGGTTTGCCGCGATCTGCGAAGAGAGCCTGGCGCGGATACGGTTTGCGACGTGGTCGCCGCGTTCGGTGGCGACAATTCTAAGGCTGCTTGAGCTGTTGAATCCGAGGTTGGGCTCGCGGCGGCTCAATCTGTGTGTGCCCTGAAAAACCCACGGTGAAGTGGTGAACTCGAACTGGCCGTTGCTGACGAGGTTTGGACCGAGGTTTGTGCCCGTCATTATGCGGACATCGACGGCATCGAGCAGTGCTTCACCGGCGCCGAGCAACATCACCTGCAATTGGTCGGTGGAAGGGAATGCCGGGTGAACGTGGTCGAGCACGCCGGTTGACTCGATCAAGGTCCAGTCGGCTTTGGCGCTTTCGTCGCTGTCGATC
>JARYMD010000221.1 GCA_029907285.1 Verrucomicrobiota bacterium
AAGCCTTGAACAATGGCATCCAAACCGCCGTATCGCAACTTGGCCGGGAAGGCGGATTCCTCAACGATCCCAAAGTCCGAATTCCAATGCCGGAGAACCTGAAGAAGGTTGAAAAGACTCTCCGAAAACTCCGACAAGATAAGCTTGCGGATGAATTCGTCACGACGATGAACAAGGCCGCAGAGAAAGCTGTCCCGCAAGCCACCGAAGTGCTTGTTGACTCGGTCAAGCAGATGACGCTTGCCGACGCAAAATCGATTCTCACCGGGCCGGACACGGCGGCCACGGACTATTTCCGCCGGACCAGTCAACCCAATTTGTATCAGCGATTTCTGCCAATCGTGAAAACCGCCACCGAACAGGTCGGCGTCACCAGCACTTACAAGAACATGATGTCAAAAACCAGCCTTGGCGGGCCTGGCAATCTTGGAGCATCGTTGCTCGGCCAGGAATCCGTTGATCTTGACGATTACATCACCCGCAAGTCATTGGACGGGCTCTTTGCCAAGATCGCTGAACAGGAAAAATTGATCCGGGCAAATCCCGCGGCGCGAACCACGGAACTGCTCCAGCAGGTCTTCGGCTCGATCAAGAAGTGAGCCCGAGCCTGCGCGGGACAATCCTTACTCGCTTCCAATGCCGGCGAAAACACGCCGCGCGTATCCGGCGCTTTGACGGTGCGCCTCGACAGGACTCAGGGTCTTTGGCGTGCCGTTCTCAACTGCAATTTCAAGAACCAAATGCGGTCGAACGCCGATCTTCTTCATCTCCGCCGCAAGACTCTCGTAGTCGATGTCGCCCGGGCCAAACGTTTCGGTCCACACGCCATTTTGCGATTGGCGCAAATGCAGCTCTTTCACGCGCGCGCCATACAGCCTGACGATGTCGAAAAGCGCCACTTGCGAGTTGCCCGCGCCGCGGTAAATCCAGTGCGCGTCAAGACAGAGGCTGACATACCTGGGGTCAGTGCCGATCATCATGTGATGGAACTCGCGCGCGGCATTCTTCAGCTCGACGTCGTGGTTGTGTATCGCGAGGGTCATTCCAAGCCCGGCCAATTCGCGCCCCAGCCGGTCCAGTGCCGCAGCCTGAGTGCGCAACTGCGCATCGTCTTTGCTTTCAGGGCCGCCCCATCGGATCGGGTTAGGGTTTGTTACTATGATTTGTGTGCCAACGGGTTTGGCCGCACGCGCAATGGCAAGGATTTGATCGATGCTGTTGTCCGCGGCCTCTCTTGTGTGAAGGGTGCTGTTGACGTACAGGGACCGCATCTGGAGGTTGTGGGCCTTCAGCAAACCTGAAAGCCGTTCGATGTCTTTCTGGCTGCCGGCTGTAGGCTCGAAGCCGTCAAGACCGCTGGCTGCAACATCGGCAAGGCCGGTTTCCAGCGCCGCATTGAAATCACGGCCTTCGCGCTGATAAAACACGTGCCACGAATACGCGTTCGTAGCCAGATGAACACGTTCTCCAGCATCTGCCGCTCTTGATTTTGAAATGGCGGGTACGACAGCAAAAGAAGCCGCCGCGAACCCAACGCCGCCCAGAAACCGCCGCCGTGGTAGCATCAGCCTTTGCATGACCTCATCCAATCATGGCTTGCTGTGCAGATCAATCTCCTTCCCGAGCGCGTCTCCCCCTTCTCTGAACGTTGCATGTTGAACGTTGCGCGTTGAACGTTCGACTTTGCGCGTTGCGCGTTGCACATCGGGCGTTGTGCATTGATCGTTCGCCCTATTCCCACTGAACATCCCTGATCAGCCAGTCCATCACAAGCCGTGCTGTTCACCGGGCCGTGCTTCATCCGAACCGGTAATGTTTGCGGACCGGTTCAGCGACCTTCCACACGCACGAGAGACCCTGCGGGAAGACCACGAGATCGCCTTTCCCAAATGAGACGCTTTTGCCTTCTGCTTCGACCGTTACTTTGCCTTCGAGCAAGTAACAGGTTTCAGTTTCGCCATAGTGCCAGTCAAACGTTGAAACGCCGCATGTCCAGATCGGCCACGAGGACACTCCGAGCGAGTTCAGCTCTTGTTGGGTCGGTTTTCTCACTTCGATTTTCATGAATGCAGATTACACACAACGCTGCGCAGCCGCAACCGAAGAGAAAAGTGGGATACCAAGCGAACAGCAACGCGAAAATGCAACGAGCCCGGAACCGGGGCGAGCTTTACACGGAAACCGTATGTCGTATGCTGGGTCCGTGCGCACCGTAACAGTCTCACTCGGCAATCGCAGTTATGCTATTAGAATTGGCAGGGGGCTGATTGACCGTCTTGGGAAAGAATGTGAAGCGCTTGGTCTGGGCCGCCGCTGCGTGCTGATAACCGATGCCAATGTTGCGCGTCATTATTTGGAGCCGACACGAACTGCTCTCACAACGGCCGGGTTTTCAGTTGCAGCCATTGTTTTGCCCCCGGGTGAGAGCACGAAGAATCTTCGGACCGTTCAGGCGTGTTACAATCGATTGAGCGCGGCGCGTCTCGAGCGGAATTCTTTTGTGGTTGCGCTCGGGGGCGGGGTGATGGGTGATCTGGCCGGCTTTGTCGCCGCCACTTATCTGCGTGGGATTTCGTTCGTTCAGGTTCCGACGACTCTCCTTGCACACGTGGACAGTTCGATTGGGGGAAAGGTCGGCGTGAACCTCCCGAGCGGCAAGAACCTTGTCGGTGCGTTTCATCAGCCGCGGCTCGTTTTGGCGGATGTTGACACATTGAAGACACTATCGGACCGCGAGTTTCGAGCGGGTTTGGCCGAAGTCATAAAGTACGGCATCATTTTTGACTCTGATCTTTTTGCGCGCATCGAACGCGTTTTGCCGCGCATCCTGAAGCGCGATCCGGGTGCAATCGCCGGAATCGTCGCCAGGTGTTGCGAGATCAAGGCCACGGTGGTCTCGAAAGATGAAACTGAGGCGGGTCTTCGGGCCATTCTCAACTTCGGGCACACAATTGGGCACGCACTGGAAGCAATGGGCCGGTACCGCAAGTACCTGCACGGCGAGGCAATCGCGATCGGCCAGGTGGCAGCCGCAAGGATATCCAGTCGCTTGCTGGGCTTGCCGGAACCGGATGCCAACAGGATTTGCCACTTGTTCGAGCGCGCTGGATTGCCAACAAAATCACCGCTGTCGGCGCGCCAGTTGCGCAGGGTTCTGGAAATAATGTCGTTGGACAAGAAGGTCGCCTGCGGCAATGTGCGGTTTGTTTTGGTTCCCAGGATTGGAGAAGCTGTGTATGGCCGGCGCGTGCCGGAAAACGTTTTGCTGGAATCGTTGAGGCAACAAACCGCTCCGTTATCCAAATCGTAATATGGCAAGCGTGAGTGAAAACATTGTGCGTGAGTACTTCGAGTTGCAGGGGTTTCTGGTGCGGCAGCACAGGAAATACATTGCCCCAAGCCGCCGCGAGGAGGATGACATCGACTTTTTCATACTCAATCCGCACCCGGAACCGCTGGCGGGAGAACGGCCTTTTGTCCTGTCGTCCTCCGATCTCCGATCCGTCGAGCGCGCAGTCGTCGTCGTTAGAGGATGGCACACCGAAATCTTCAGTCCGGCCAGGCTCGCACTGGCCCCTGAGATTCTTCGGTTTGTCGAACCTGGCGTGTTTCGGCGCGCGATCAGGGCTTTCGGAGCCGAGGCGATGCCTCTGAAAGTTCTTGTTGTCCCTGCACTGCCGCAGAACCTGTCTGCCCGGCAGGAAACAATTTCATTTCTCAGGAACAAGGGTGTGGACGCCGTGTTGCCTTTTCGAATGATGCTTGCGGACCTTGTCGAGCAGGTCCAACCCAATCGCAATTACCAAAAATCCGATATCCTCCAGATTCTGCGGATATTGAAAAACTACGAGTTTTTCAGAGAACCTCAGTTGGAATTGTTCCGCCCGGGACGGCGCAGGCGCAGGTAAGCGCCATGGCAGAATCGATCCGGGGGTTCTGTGCAAACCAATTCACGCACTGCAGCCCAGAACAAGCCAGGAAATCCCACCAGCTCGCCACCAAAGAAACCCAAAGCATCATTCCGGTGAGATGGCCGGCCCATGCCAAATGTTCACTGCTCGAGCTGGCGACGAACTCGGGCGAGAATATGAGTCACAAGGTTCGCTTGAAACAATTCACCCTTGCCTTGTGCGGGGAATCTTTGCGTTTGCCATTCCCTGACAAGGTCCCCTGCCCCAACCAAAGCTTCGCCGCCCGAGCCCTGATCCGTATTGATTGGACCCACGGCAATCACCCAGTCAGCGCCCGTTCGCTCCTTGGCAATCTCGGCAATACACCTCAAGCGATCCCCCGGCCCACCGGCCGCAGGCCATCGCGCTTCGGGCACATTCAACAACATCTGCATTTGTCGGTCGGTTAGTGCCACATAACTCGCTGTGACCACATCCGTTGCACCGGCAGCGTTGCTGAGTGCGGCCGTCAAACGCCCCGCGCTGCCAATCTCGACGGTCACAAGCCGAATCCGGCGCGCCTTGAAAAGTTCCACAACACGTTCTTCAAGAGTCGTTGTGCCTTCGGCATAGATGTGGTCTCCAAGAACCTCCCGGACGCGCCGTGCAAGATCGCGCAAGCGCGTTCGGTTGGTCTGGTTGTCCTCTGGCAGTGAAAATGTGTAGTCCACTCTGCCGCCCTCGAACTGCGTTGAAACCCAGACGTCGCTTGGGACAAGAGCGCCGTCACGAAGTGTCTGCTCGATTTGCGACTGCCCAATTCCAACAAACCTGAGGGTGATGGAGCTGCGTAGCGACCGCACACCATATTTCCGCTCAAGATACGGGATGACGCGGTCGCGGAGCATCGGTTGCAACTCGCGTGGCGGCCCCGGCAATGCGATCAAAACGTAATCATCATGCTCGAATACAAGACCGGCGGCTGTCCCGAAAGGGTTCGCGAGCCAGGCGCCTTTCCGAGGCACGAGACATTGCCGGCGCAGGTTCGCGCGCAATTTGCCTGCGGACGTGCCAAAACGCCGTTCCATTTCGGCGACCAATTCGGGCGATTCAACCAATGGAATGCCGGTGAACTCTGACAGTGTTTCGCGGGTTATATCGTTTAGTGTGGGGCCCAATCCACCCGTGACAACAACCAGCTTTGCCCGGCGCAGAACGAACTCAAGCGCTTGTTTCAAATCATCCGGGCGGTCGTCAACAGTCAACGACCACACGCAGTGGCCGCCCAGCGGAAGCAAAGTGCGCGTGATAAACTGCGTGTGCCCGTCTGCATACACCCCCTGCAACAGCTCTTCGCCCGTGACAACGATGGCGTAATCGAGGGAATCGGAAATCGCGGTCCAAACCGGGCACACCGCGAACCAGACGACGAGCGCCAATGACCGGAGAATCCGCGCACGCATCGGGGTTAGTGGTTTATGCATTGACCTCAGAACGCCCTTGTAAAGCCGGGCATGGCAATTGGGTAATGGCCTTGCGCGTCGGGTTTGACAGGCGGCGGCGAATCAATCCTGAAGTTTTCAAGGCCAGGCGCAAGTTCGAGGTCGGATGCCATGGCTTGGTCGTATGTGACCAATTGGCCTGACTCGGCAGCCATTCTGCCCATAATTGAAACAAGAACTGCTTGTGCACAACGCTCCGTCTCGTTGTACGGCGCGTCAGCGCGAATCGCGTCGAAGAAAAGGTCAAATTCGACCTGGTACGGGTCGGGCTCAGGCCCTGTGTATCGCCAAACCTCATTTTGGGGGATTTGGAGATGATTGCGGTAGATTCGCGGTTTTGCAGCAGCGAGGCTTTCCATGATGACCGCTGAACCGCGGCTGCCGTTGGCGAAATCGGAGAAGATGTCATAACATTTGGCCATGTGCCGCCCTTGGGCAAGGAGCCGAGTGCCGTCAGCAAAAGTGTACTCGACCGAGTAATGATCGTACATTTGATCCGGCTCGGTCCGGGTTTGTCTGCCGCCCTGGCCCTGAGCCGAGACCGGCCACGCGTTTTTGGCCCAACAACAGACGTCTATGTTGTGAATAAGCCAGTCAACGAAAAAACTCCCGTTAAGCCATGTGAAGTTCGAGTAGTTGGCAATTTGATGGGCAAGCTCGGTCATGCCCGGCGCTTTTGGTTTGAATCCGACCGGCCCATGCATGCGGTATGTGCGCAGCAATATGATGTCCCCTATTGCACCGTCGTGTATTCGCTTGATCACTTCTTCGCGCGCCGGGTCATGCCGCCACATCAATCCCCCTGCGATTTTCAGGTTCTTTTCGGCTGCGCGTTTTCCAGCCTTCAATACACGCCGCACCCCCGGAGCATCAACCGCAAAGGATTTTTCCATGAACACGTTCAGCCCCCTTTCAACGGCGCGTTCCAAGTGAATGGGCCGAAACGCCGGCGGCGTGGCAAGAATCACAACATCGCCGCGGTCCATTGAATCGATGGCCCTTTGGAACCCTTCCAGACCAACAAACCTTCGTTCGGCAGGGACCTTCACCTGGCCACGGAATTTCTGGGTCAGACTGTCCAAACTCGAAGCAAGCCGGTCTTCAAAAACATCCGCCATTGCCCAAAGGCACGTGGGACCCTTGGTGGAAAGCGCATTGGCAGCCGCGCCGGTCCCGCGCCCGCCGCAACCCACCACGGCGATCTTGATCGTGTTGTTCTCGGACGCATCGCCGCGCGACACAAGCGCGCTTGTGAGAGCAGCCGCAGTGAATGTCTTGGCTGAGGTTGCAAGGAACTTGCGCCGCGAGCTCAGAGTCCGGCAGGGGAATGACACTGGTTTCATGGCTGGGTAATTCAGACGTATTTGACGGTCACGACGACATTGTGTGCTGCGCCCGGTTGGTGTCAATCGCCAGGTTCTCAAAACAACCTGGCCCGCATAATCCCCAGACCAGCGCGGCCAGTTCAAGCCGTGCGCATCGCCAACCCGCAGCCCGGTTGAACGTTGTGAGTTGAACGTTGGACGTTGAGCGTTCCTTTCAGTTGACCGGATGGGGCATCTGTTCGGGAACGTTCAACGTGCAACGCTCAACGTTCAACCTGAAAAATGCATGGTGGGAGGGCAAAATTCGCAAAAACCCCAGTAAAATCGCACTTCCTCACTCCGGTTTACTTACAAAATCCTGTTTTTTGTCCTCGGCCGGCCCCGGAAATCGCAGCGCCTCGATTTTTCCGGCCGCCGCCACAAACCCCTTCCGATGCTCATAATTCTTCGGCAACTGCAGAACGTTCCGGCTCCCGCGCTTGACCAACCTCGCC
>JARYMD010000222.1 GCA_029907285.1 Verrucomicrobiota bacterium
ATGTCGAGGCCGAAGATGGCATGATCTTCCGTTACCGGCTAACGGCCATCCGCGCCACCCAGGTCGGCGCGACCGGACTCCCCTCCTGGATGCATTGGACGCCGCCGGACACGCTCACCGGCATCCCGAGTGAGCCTGGCACGGTGTTTATTCCGGTTTGGGCGGCCAATGCCACGCAACGCGAGGAGGATGTGCTGGTCGTTAATGTTCTCGGCGGAACACGCTCGCTCAACTGGCGGCCGGTCACATCCGGCACGACACTGGATTTGCTTGATGTGACGTTTGGTGGCGGCCTGTTTGTGGCCGTGGGTGAAGTCGGCACGGTACTCACGTCAACCGACGGCACGACCTGGATCAGCCGCTCCACGGGCCGCATGGAGACACTCCGCTCGATCACCTGGGGCAATGGCAGATTCGTGGCCGTGGGCACCGGTGGCCTCATTCTGACCTCAACCAACAGCATCGACTGGACAACGGCTGCCACAGGCTCAATGGAATATAATGGCACCTGCTGGGGAACGAATCTTTTCGTCGCCGTCGGCAACAACCGAACCATCCGTACCTCCATAAATGGCACCACCTGGGTCAACCGCGGTACTGGCGGCTCGGAGACACTGGGCGGTGTCGCATGGGGCGGAAACGGATTTGTGGCAGTGGGCGGCCTCTTCAGCGAAGGCCCGTCCGTCTTCCACTCCACGGATGGAGCGACATGGAACTGGCGGGACACCGGCACGTGGTCGGACGGATTCTACGACGTCGCCTGGGGCAATGGCGTGTATGTGGCTGCAGGCTACCGAGGCAAACTGATGACTTCGACCGACGGGATCACCTGGACCAGCCGCTACGGATTCGGAACCGCTATCCTGCGCGGGGTGGCGTTCTACGACAACCAATTCGTGGTGGTGGGTCACTCGGGCGCCATGTTCACCTCGCACCGCGGCGCTGAGTGGACTTCCGTTGCCTCTGGGACGAACATCAATCTTCATGCTGTGGCCGGCGGGCTTCAGAAATTCGTCGCGGTCGGCCAGTACGGCGCCATTCTTGTGGCCGACTATGAGCCGGATCGGGACGGCGATGGCGCTCCCGATTGGCAGGAACGTTTGGCCGGAACGGATGCGTTGGACTCGGAGTCCGCGCTTCGGATAAAGGCCGTGACGCCTGTCCCCGGCGGCGTCGTCGTGCGCTGGCAGAGCGAGAGCAACAAACTCTACCGTCTCGAACGCGCCACCAACCTGACGACGGCGCCGGCTTTCAACGTGAACGTGCGGTCGAATATCCTGGCCACACCCCCCATCAACACGGAGACGGACACGACTGCCGTGGGCAGCGGACCGTATTTCTATCGGATTCGGCTGGAATAGACGGGATGGGCGGCGAGCAGGCGAGATGGGACGTCCGTCCCCGAACGGACGCCGGCCTCGGCGTCCGTTATTGATAGGTATTTGCTTTTTCGACCTGGCTGGAGTGTGCCTGAGCTGGTGTAGCCATTCAAGGCAGATTCATGCGCGCAGTTAGTTTTCCGGACACCAATATCCTGCTCTACGCTTATGACCTCGATGCGCCCGCCAAGCGGTCGGTGGCTTTGAGGCTCGTTGAGGAGGGCGGGCCTCCCACGGCAAGACCGCCATCAGCGTCCAAGTTCAACAGGAACTGCATGTGAATCTCACCCGGCGCGGTGTCGATCTGGCGGGGGCCACCCAGACCGTGCGCGACTTCTCGGTTTGGCCGGTCGTGGACAACACTCTCGACCTCCTGCAGGCCGGGCTGGATGAACAGGCCCGCTGGAAAACCTCGCTGTGGGATGGTCTCATTCTCGCTGCCGCGCGCGCCTTGGGTGCCACCGAATTGATAACCGAGGACTTTAACCACGGTCAGGACTACGAAGGTATCCGGGCCATCAATCCCTTTCGCTGAACGTTAGCGGGTTTGCGTCAGGTTTAAGCGAATTCAGTTCTTGTCAGGGACGAATCCACCTTCGGATGGTGCGGACTTGCCGCGGAGACAGCCTCGGCACGGAACCGCTTGACCAATTCTGGGCTCGAGCCGGGACCGAAGACCATCATCTTGACTGCAACCACGCGGTCCAGACTGTGTTGCCAGGCTTTACTCGAGCGTCGCTGAAGGCAAAGTACAGCATGACAGTCACGCATTGAATTCCTCGATGGCCTCAAACATGGCTACAATGTTCTGGGGCGGCACTTCCGGCAGGATGTTGTGGACGGTGTTGAACACAAAGCCACCGCCGGAGCCCAGAATTTCCAGCCGACGTTTGACGTGGTCCTTAACCTTCTGTGGCGTGCCTTGCGGCAGCACGGTTTTGGTGTCACAGCCACCGCCCCAGAAGCAGATGTCCTTGCCGAAATCGGCCTTCAACCCTTCGGGCTCCATGCCCTTGCAGGTGGTCTGCACCGGGTTGATCACGTCATAGCCGGCTTCGATGAGGTTCGGCAGGAGCGCGCGAATCGAGCCGCAAGAGTGCAGGAATGTCTTCATGCGGGAATGCTTGTGGACGTAATCGCACAACATCGCATGCCGGGGCTTGAACAACTGCTTGTAAGTCCGGGGCGACATGAACGGACCGCCGTTGGTGCCGAGGTCGTCACCGAAACGGATGATGTCGGCCACGTCGCCCACCGCACGGCAGGCTTTTTCCAGCACTGCCAAATGCCGCTCCATCAGCGCGTCAAGGAGTGCCTCCACTTTTTCCGGTTGCTCAACAAGGTCCATCAGGAAGTTGTCAATGCGCCGGAGAAACGTTCCCCACTCGAAGAGATTACAACCAATGACGATCATGAGCGCGCGGTCGCTGGTGCGGCGCAACTCGATTGCCTTGGCGCGCAGGGTGTCCCAGAACCCCGGGTCACTCGCATGATCCCACGGACTGTGGACGAGCGCGGCCCATAGGACGCGGCCCATTTCTGTGGAAAGGTCGCGAAAGTCCGCAGGATAGCCGTTCAGATAAGGGAAATAGCTCTGGTCAAAAAACGTCCCGCCCGCAGGCATGTGGGCGATATCGAGACCGTCCTTCGTGCGCACAATGAAAGAACCGTCCGGCTGCCGCTCGGGATGAAACCAGGCGGGGTGGAGCGCGGTCTGTCCGTCGGCGAGCACCGTCGGCTGCCACGCTGAATCGTCGGTGTTGAATGTGCGGCCGATGTCCACCACATCAATCTTGAAGCGGTCAAGAATCTCCTCCTCCGGCTGCGCGAGCTGCTGGACGACGTCATAGACGCGGATCGCGCCCTGATGCAGGCCCAGATGGCGTTTGAGGTTGCCGTAGGCAATGGCCGAGATGCCAGAGCTTGGGGTGGCCCCGAGGTCAACCGGCACACGGTCAGGCTGGCGATGTTCAATGGCGGCGAGAACACGTTCGCGTGAGGTCATAGAAGAGGTAAACTGGCCGGGCTTTGCTTGCTGTGACCGAATGATGGTTGCTCCCGCTCGTTCGCCATCTTCAGCGCCAGATAGAACGCGTCCAGACTGGCCAGCGGCGCGTTGGGGGGCAGATCGCAGCCCGAGGACAGGACAAAGTTCCGGTGCGCGGCCGTGGCCGCCAGCAGTTGCGCCGCCCGCGCGGTGACTTCAGTCGGCGGCAGATTCACAAAGACGCCGGCCGGGTCCAGATTCCCGCACACAATCACGTCCGGCCCCACCTTCTCCAGCGTCCCCACAACGTCCATCGGCGCCCCGAAGTGAAACGCCTTCAGCCCCGTTTCCAAGATGGCCGGCAGGTGCAGCAACCTGGCAGCGCAGTTGTGCAGCACGATGGAGAATTCTCCGTCGCCCACCCCGGCGGCCACACGCCGGATGTAGGCGCTCGAAAACGCCGCCAGCCCGCGCGGTGAAAGCAGCCCAGCAGCCGGCTCGGCCATGATCACCCCCTGCGCTCCGGCAGCCCGAAAGGCCCGGATGTATTCGGTGAGAAATTGCGTGCACTTCGCCAACAACACGTGCATCAGCTCCGGCTCTGCAATCGTTAGTTCCAACGCCTCGCTCACCCCCACCAGCCCGCGCCGCCAACGAAAAAGGCCCAATGCAGCCGGCAAACACGAACGGCTCTCCGGACATTCGCCGGAGGAGGCGCACGGCCTCCAGATAAACCCTGGTACGTCCATCCCCAAGGCGCGGAACCGCCAGGCGGTCGGCCTGCTCCACGCTGGTGATCAACCGTCCCGTCACGGTGGGCACCTCCGAATCGGACAGCGCAATCGTGCACCCAAAAGCCTCCGCCTCTACGCTCAAATCCATCGCGGTCAGTACGAATGGCGAATCATACCGGTTCCGCAACGCCTGCTGCGCCTCGAGCTGCGCTTCAGCCCGGGTGACAATGTCAGACACCTTCGCCCCCGTCAGGGCCAACCCGGGATACATCGAAATGGGCAGTGCCAACCGGCGCGGCGACGAGAGAATTAACTTGTTGAAATTCATGCGCATCAACTCAGGCTGCCATCACCCGCCGGGCCACAGCCACCGCTCCCGCGGCCGATTCGCTGAACCCATCCGCCCCGATCTCCTCCGCAAAACCCTGGGTGATGGGCGCTCCGCCTACAATTACCTTCACCTGGTCCCGCAGGCCCGCTTCCTTGAGCGCGTCAATCGTCGTTTTCATCGAGCGCATCGTTGTGGTCAGCAGCGCCGACATGGCCACGATGTTGGCGTTCTTTTCCTTGACGGCCGCGACAAACTGCTCCGGCGTGACGTTCACACCCAAGTCAATCACCTCGTAGCCGCCGCCTTCGAGCATGGCCCCCGCGAGGTTCTTGCCAATGTCATGCAGATCGCCCTTCACTGTGCCGATCGCCACGCGCCCCACCGGCTCGTTACCCCGTGCGGCCAGGATCGGCCGCAACAGTTCCAGCGCGGCCTTCATGGCCCGCGCCGACAGCAGCAGCTCGGGCACGAAATACTCGTTGCATTCGAAGCGCCGACCCACCTCGAGTGATAGGAATTTGCTTTTTGGACGCGTGAGCGGGTCAACGGTCAATTTTCGTTCGTTCTTCCCTGGCATAGGCAAAGCGGATGTGGATTCGCCGGAGCGATTCGTAGGCCACCTCTTCATCGGGAACAATATCATGCTTTACTATCAGCCTGGCTGCTTCATGCTGATGATCACCGAGCCA
Organism: Verrucomicrobiota bacterium; assembly: GCA_029907285.1. GTDB lineage: Bacteria > Verrucomicrobiota > Verrucomicrobiia > Limisphaerales > J093 > JAAYVR01. The sequence goes on from JARYMD010000222.1 coordinate 5,121, forward strand.
GGATATCGCTTCGCCGTAATTGCGGAAAAACTCTTTAACCAGTTCTCCGTTTTTTCCAGAAAATTCCGATTTATCATCACGGCTGTCTGCACCATGGGAACAGAATCGGCGTTAATCCGGTCCCATTCTTTTTCCAGGTCGATGAGGACTTTTATATCAGGATTTTTGGAGGAAGAAAGGGAGACAAAGGGTTCTGAAATAACTCCCATGGGCGCCCTGCCGGCGGCAACGGCACTGGCCAGTTCAAAATGCCCGTTGAAGGTATAATCAAGCCGCAGGTCATTCTCCGGGTCGATACGATGCGCCTTGAGAATATAACGAAACACAATATCAGGAGTGGCTCCCCGGGCCATGAGGTAAACGGTTTTGCCGCGCAGGTTGTCAACTGAATGCACGGATGTGTCGGTACCGGCTAAATAAAGGCTTCCCCACACAGGAACAGCTGCAAGCAGATGGTCTGGCACACCTTTATTGTAGAGAACCGCGGCCATATTGGCCGGAAGAAGCACAATACCGGCCTGTTTCCTTATCATCAGGGCTTTCACCTGGTCGGGTTCATTATAGATTCTAAAATCAGCCTGCCGTCCCTGATAGGAAAATCCTTCGTCCACCATTTTGATCATGCTGATAGCCGAAGGACCCTTAAGTACAGCAACCTGAAAACCATCATTCTTTCCAGAATGCGGGGTTCCGCATCCTGCCAGAAATACCACCAAAACTGCAATACAGAATCTGCGCAACATCATCGTGGATAAAACGCCGCAAATATAGAAAAGAATACCGTCCGGCAATAAAATCCGGAACGATTCCGCTTCCAGGAATTCGTTACGCCGGAATACAATCCTTTTCCAAATCAGAGTCCGAGAAAAAGAATGGCGGCTCCGCTGAGCGCTACGGCCCCACCGGCAGCCGCGTGCATCCATCGGTCAAATTTTGCCACCGGAAGCTGGTTCAGTCCATACCGGCCCAGAAATACAATGGTGAGCATGGTAGCAATGGTGACAGCTGAAAACACCAGGGCTACCAGCACGATTCCATGCAAACTGTGCCGGGATGCCGGATACATGAGCACCGGTATCAGGGGTTCACAGGGACCTAAAACAAAAACAATAAAAAGGATCCAGGGTGTAAGGTTTATATTTTCCTCCGGCTGGTGGTCATGATTGTGCACAGCACGCTGTACATGGCTGTGCTGATGGGTGTGTATGCTCCCGTCTTCGTGCACGTGAAAGTGTCTGTGCGGCTTGTTCCTTATCCCTTTCCACATCCCCCAGATGAAGTATCCGATTCCAAAGAGGAAGAGAGTCCATGCGGCCCAGTCACCCCTTACCGACTCGATTTTCTGAATATGCTGCACCCCGTAACCCAGAGCTATGCCAATGGCTCCGATGACGATGGAACTGCCCACATGGCCTATACCACATAACAGCGTGATAAGGCCCGTCCTGGGCCAGGACCACTTCCGTGCTCTTGCCATCACAATAAATGGCAGATAATGATCAGGGCCCAGAAGGGTGTGAATAAACCCGATGCTGGCAGCCAAAGGAATGAGTACCGATAAACTTTGTTCCACCTTTTCGCTATTTCAGATCAAACGTTACACCACCAATGAAATTGATTCCGGGCATGGGATATCCGTTAAAAATTTCATAATCTGCATTCAACAGATTGCGGCCTGTTACAAACACTTCGGTATATTTCACCACCTTCCAGGAGACGCGGACATTCAGCACAGTAAAATCCTGCTTCAGACCGGGGTCGTTTTCAGCAGGAAGTTTTGTGTACAGTCCGCTGATCGTTTTACCGTCCAAAGAAGTGATAGGAATTTGCTTTTTGGACGCGTGAGCGGGTCAGTCCTTGTTTTCATGGCTACTTTGGTTTGGTTTTGGTTTGGTTTTGGTTTGGTTTTGGTTTGATGGGTTTGATGGTTATTTGATGATGTAGTTATCTATCTGTTGTTTTGTTTGACTGCTGCTGTTTTCCGATTCCCGAAATCCCTTCCAGCCGTTCAAATACAAGAACGCCAGAAATCGCTCGTAGTCTAATTCTGTTCATGGCA
>JARYMD010000223.1 GCA_029907285.1 Verrucomicrobiota bacterium
ACATTGCTTGCGTTGCCGCTGTTGACGGCGGAGTCGATTGCGATCGGCATTGCGGCCGGATATGCGGTTGGCGTGGGATTGCTTGGGATTGACTCTGCGTATGCGTGGCACAACATGCTGCGGTACACGTACGTGGAGGACATAATCATCGGGTTGCTGAAGAGCGTGGTATTTGCCGGGATCGTGGCGACGGTCAGTTGTTACAAGGGGATGAACTGCCGTGAGGGGGCAGAAGGGGTGGGCCGTGCGACGACCGAAGCGGTTGTGGCGTCGTCGATCACGGTCCTGATGAGCAACTTTTTTCTCACGATGTTCTTGAACCGGCTGATTTATGGATACGATTGAGGCAGTCGGGATCGAGAAATCTTTCGGGCGCAACCGGGTCCTGGACGGGGTGAGTTTCCGGATCGGTGCTGGCGAGACTGTCGGCATTGTGGGGCGCAGCGGTTGTGGGAAAAGTGTGCTGCTGAAGATTCTGATCGGTCTGTTGAAGCCCGAAGCCGGCAAGGTCCTCATCGACGGCGAGGACATTACCCGGATGAGCGAGCGCGAGCTGCTCAAGGTGCGGCGGAAATTCGGGATGCTGTTTCAGGGGGCGGCGTTGTTTGACTCGATGACTGTGGCGGAGAATGTGGCGTTTGCGCTTAGACGGGATGGGAAGCTTGGTGAGGCGGAGATTGCGGGGCGCGTGGCCGAGGTGCTCGAGCTGGTGGATTTGCCCGGGATACAAGACAAGAAGCCGGCCGAACTGTCCGGGGGGATGAAGAAAAGGGTTGGGCTGGCTCGGGCGATTGTGTATCGGCCGCAGATGGTTTTGTATGATGAGCCTACGACGGGTTTGGACCCGATCGTCGCGGACAGCATAGACAAACTGATCGTGCGGGTGTGCGATCAGCTCGAGGTAACGTCGATTGTGGTGACGCATGACATGCGGAGTGTGAGGCACGTGTGCAAAAGGGTCTTCATGTTGCACGGAGGGCGGGTTCATTACTCGGCCGAGGTCGATGAATTCTTTGAGTCGCGTGACCCCGTGGTCCGGCAATTTGTTGAAGGCGTTGCGGATTCGGAGAAGAAGGTTGCGCTATGAAGGAGCAGCGTTTGTTGTTGCGGGTTGGGGTGTTCGTGTTGGTTGGGATTATACTTGTTGCGACACTGGTGATTCTGTTCAGCAGAGGGCTTACGTTGGGGAAGCCGACGTATGAGATTCTGCTTCGGACGCCCGACGTGGGCGGCATCAAGCGCGGTGCTGCGGTGTTGATGGCGGGTGTGCCGGTTGGTTCGGTTGGGCGGGTGGACCTGACGCCTGACGGGCGGGCCGTTGTGATTCACCTGAAGATACTAAAGCAGTATCAGATTCGGAGTGACGCGTCGTTTGTGATCGAGCAGGCGGGGTTTTTGGGGGACCAGTACGTGTCGATAACGCCGACCAAAAACGAAGGCGGGTTTTTGAAGGATGGCGATCTTGTTGCGGGCATGGAGCCTTTCAATTTGCAGGAGGCGGCCCGGGCGGCAACAGGCTTTTTGAAGCGGGCGGACGAGATGATTCAGCAACTTAACGGCGTGGTTGAGAGGTTGGATCGGATTCTGTTAACGGACGTTAACCTGACGAACATGAGCGCGGCACTTGTGAATTTCAAGGAGGTATCGTCGCGCGTGAATGAAACAGTGGCCCGGGTGGACGGGCTCATTGTGTCGAACGCGCCTGTGATCGCCACCGGGGTGAGCAATTTGGTCTCGTTCTCGGACAGTTTGGAGCAGCTTGCGGCTGACTTGAAACAGGCGGTGGCGACAAACCGCGATCAAGCCACCCTGACAATCAGCAATTTGAATGTGGCATCCGTGATGGTCAACCGGCTGTTGAACGATCTCGAGTCGGGGCGCGGGATGGCGGGGAGCCTGCTCAAGGACGAGAATGTAGCTTCGCAGTGGCGACTGACAGTGAGCAATCTTTCGGTGCTGAGCAGCAATTTGAATCGGTTTGGTCTCCTGTACAAGCCGCCTGCGTCGAAGAAAAGCTCACAGGCTGCGACGCGGGGCGCCATTGGACGGCCGTTTTGAGCAGGGGCGGGCGTGAACAGCGCTGAAGCGATGACGTCAGGGCTGGCTGGAGGGTTTGATTCTTGCGCTGACGTTTTTGATTTTTGCTGCTCTGGCGGCGTCCATGATGTTAACGACCTTGCCCCATGGGGCTGCTGTGTCGGCGCGGATTGTCAGGGCGGTGTTAGGGTCTTTGGCTGCGCGTGTAATCAATTCGGCGGTCAACTGATCGAGAGAAACCTGTTGTTGGCCGAGATAGAAGTAAGGGGGTTGTGCGGTGACGGTGACGACGATTTGGTCTTCGGTTGCGCCGTCGTGGCCGGATCGTGTTTCAGGGAGTGCGAGCCTGACAGCGGGGTGTTGTCTGATGGTCGTGGTAACCATCATGAATATGAGCAGGACAATCAGGATGTCGATGAGTGAGACGATGATGACTGCTGGGGGCTGGCGACGTTTGCGAGTGAAGAACCGCATGGCTGTAGGAACGGGTGCGGCAGGTTATCTGGCGGCTGGTTGGGGCGTGGACTGGACAGTGTGCGGTTTGCGGCGGTACTGGCGACGGAGGAAATCGTCGAGAAGCGTTTCCATTTCGACGGCCATGGACTCGACCTTCTTGGTGTAGTAGCTCCATGCGATGAGTGTTGGGATGGCGATCAGGAGTCCTGTGAGGGTTGTATTGAGTGCTATGGCGATGCCGCGGGCGACGACGGCGTTGTCGGTCAGACCTGTTCGGCCGATGTCACCGAACAATGTGATCAGGCCGTGGATGGTGCCCACCAAGCCGAGAAGTGGTGCGATGCCGACGATCACCTCGAGAACGACCAGGCCACGTTCGAGCATGACGATTTCGTGTCTGGCCCGGGTTTCGACTGCATCGACGTTATCGGCTTTTGGCCATGTGAGGTGTTCGATTGCGCCAAGGGTGACTTGGCCAAGGCACGAGCTTTCCTGTTGGCAGAGAAGCTTGAGATTCTGGAGGTCTTCCTTTGTTTCGCAGCTTTCGATTGCGTCTTCGAGTGTTTTTGGGACCACCTTGCTTCTGCGCAGGGCGAGGCCACGTTCGATCATGAAAGCGACGCTGACGATGGAGGTTGCCACCAGGAAGATCATGAACGGGCCGCCAGCGATTAGGAATTGCCACATATTTTTATCGAGCTTTGAGTAATTCGGATGAGACCAAGCTTGGGTTGGCAGGTTCAGGGTTTGACAGATCAGTAATAGAAAGTGAACCGAACGTCGCGGTAATCAGTGCCGACGATTTTGCGAAGGTCTGGGGGCCATTTCTCGTAGGGGGCCGGTTTTGTCACTGCCAGTTCGCATATTGTAGTGAATATTTCGCCGACGTTGCTTTCCACGACGCGCATTTCAGTGATGCGGCCGTCGGCTGTCAGGCGAAACTCGAGAACGACCTTGCCCATGCGGTCAAGGCTGTAGCGGTGTTCTTCAAGCAGGGCATACCAGCATTGCTGTACAGCAGCAATAAAGCGGGCGTCGTAGGAACCAAACGGGCTTGCGCGCACATCCATGGATGAGGAAACGCTGTAGCGTTTCACGCCGCCGTCTTGCTTGTACTTTTCGCCGACAAGAGCGCTGTATGGATTGATTTGACGTGCTGCGAGCGCGTCCTCGACGCGTCTGTATCGGGTGTGTGTCTGTTTGCTCTCGCTGGTTTCGGTTGGGAAGAAGTTTGAAGCGTCTATTTTGGGCATGACAGGGGTGGCGCGGGCCATGAGCGTTTCACCGGGCGGTTGTGGAGGTTCGGATGGCTGGACAGGCTTGACTGGCTGTGCGACGACTGGCGGTGGAACTTGCTCTTTGGTTTCTTGTGTTGAAGATTTTTCTTCAAGCTGGTTTGGGGGCGGTTGGGCCGGCTTGAGCGGCTGCGACTGGGCAACCGGCCGGAGCGTATCCTTTGTCTTGAGGACCTTGTCCTGGGTACCCTCGATTTTGGGCATTCCCGTGTCACGACTCGTGTCCGGATTCGCCGCGAGCGAATTAAATGGGGAATAATAAGCTGTGTTTGGCGGAGTTTCGTCTGTGGCCTGGGACGGATCAACATCGACGAAGAGCCGTGGCATTTCCTCTTCTTGTGGTTTTGAGACAGTTGCGAGGTCGGCAGCGTCGGGGGGTTGGATCAGTTGTTTTGACATTTGGAGCCGGTTGGGGTCGAGGCCCAGCGCTTTTGCGAGCATGCCGAACGGCGTGAACTGCCAGAACCCGGCGCGGTTGCCGAGATCGATTGCCGTGAACAACAGGAGATGGAACATGAGGGAAATAGCGAACGCGACCAGCAAAGCCCGCCACTGTTGCTGGTCGTGCCAGAGTATGCCTGTCGTTCGCTCCATACTTGCAGCTTGGGAAATAATGCAACAGACGACTCTGTGCCGCAACTGGAAGTTGGAAACAGAGTGCCAGGCACGTTGTTTGGGTTTTGCGCCCCGGATTGCGGTGTGGCCTGCCAATTGCCCCTTGTTCCAATCCGCAGTTGCCGAAGTCGGCAGAGGAACCCATCAAAATGCGGACATGAGGAACAGACACGTTGTTCGCGCATAAAATACAAAGCGGCAGCAAGCTGCCGCACTCCAAGCGCTTCGCGTCTGCCAACGCGCACTGCATCCGCGGCAGCGCCGGGCTGCGAAATATGCGGTTAGGGGGAGGGAGAGTGGATGGCGCGGTAAAACCTCTGTTTCTGCAAGGGTGTGTCTCGGACGAGGATTTCGCCGTTTGTTGCAACGTGCTGGCCTGCATCGTGCCATGTAATGAGATCGTGGGAAAACTGGACCTTGTGGTTCCCGATGAACGGGGTTGAAATCAGGAATGAGAATCCGTCGGGTGTCAACGTTTGAGAGTACAGTCTTATGACGTCGGAGAAACTGACTGAATAGACATGAGCACCGTTTGCTCCGCGAGCAAGGCAGACATAACTGTCGTTGACGCAAACGTCGGGTGCGTAGCTGCCGATGTCGGCGCGGGCCAACGTTGTCGGGTTGGATGGGTCAGAGACGTCGATGATGTAGAGGCCGGCATTGCCGGGAGCGAACACCTTTGACCCGCAAGCTGCGACGGCTTCGGTGTAACCAGAATCAAAGTGGTGTTTCAGCACCGGGTCTTGCGGGTTACCCACGTCGATCATGTCGAGTCCTTTTCCGCCGGCCGCGAATGCATGTGTGCCGGCCAATGCAACCCCGTGATAGGACCCTTTGACGGTTGCGAGTCGAGTTGGAGCAGACGGATTGCTGACATTAACGACAAGCAGTCCGCTCACCGAGTCTGCAACATAGGCAATTCCGTTCGAGACAGCCACAGAGCTCGCGGCGCTGCTCGAGTGAGCCCCAACTTTTGATGGGCTTGATGGGTTGTTGACGTCGAAGATTTGGAGTCCTCCGTAACGGGCGGCGATGTACGCATAGTGCCCTTCCACGGCGACATCGGTGAATTCGCCCCATGCATTGCCGTTTCCGAGGACAACTGGCGTGGACGGGTTGGAAATGTCCACGACATGCAGTCCGGTGTTTTTGCACGTCACGAAAGCGTACTGTCCTGAGACGGCGACTCCTGTGACGTATCCGATTCCGTCAACGTGGCCGAGCCGTGCCGGGGCCGTGGGGTTTGACATGCTGACAATGTGCAAGCCGCCGTCACCGTCGGCTATATACAGCTTGTCGCCTGCCAAATCCACGGACTGCGAGTACCTTTCCGCCCAGTATGTACCCAGTTTGGCGGGTGCGCTTGGCTGCGCAACATCCACAACAGTGAGCCCTCTGTTGGAGACGACGTAAGCGCGGTTGTCTGAAATGGCTATATCTGCTGGATACTCGCCGATGTCGATTGTTGCAATTGGGGCCGGATTGGTGGGAGTTGTGACATCAATGATGTCCAAGCCGAACCCGTACTCACCGGCGAAGACGTAGTTGCCCGACGCCGCGGCGCACGCAAGGAAACCAAGGAACGACAATCGTCCGGAACTGGCGGGTGCTGTCGGACTTGTAATGTCAACCACCGACAATCCGCCAAACCCGGTCGCAAGCCAGGCGTACCCGTTTGCCAGCGCCACGTCTTCGACTGTCTAGGATGTCGGGGTGCATGTTCCGGCGAGGACGGGGTTGGCGGGGTTGGCGGCGTCAACTGCAAAGAACTCCTTGTTGCCGTTGGCGATGAACACATAGTGCCCGGAGATGGCAAGGTCACGGGCGTTGCCGTTGCTATGGGTGTAAGTGCCGAGCACAATGGGATGCGCGGGCGAAGAAACGTCCAATATCGCCAGAGCGGTTGGATTGCAAAGAACGCAGGCAAGGTTCGAGCTCATCTGAATTGCAACTGCGGATCCGTTGAGTGCACAGCTTGCTGTTCCAACAGGACTTGACGGAACGCTGACGTCGATGACCTGCAATCCCGCCGTGCCGTCTGCCACAAAAGCATGGCTGCCGGACAATGCTACGCGTGTTGCTTCGCCCGGGGTGTCGAAAGTCGTTACGCGCTTGAGGCTCGTTGGCACGTTGCAATCCACGATGTCAATGCCGTCACGTCCGTAGCACACCAAGGCCCGCGAACCGGACAGCGCAACGCCCGAAGGTGTAGTTGACCTGGTGTAACCGGGCCATTCCCCTTTGAACGTCAATCGCGTGGCGCATTGGGAATGCCACGCACATAGTGCGACAACAAGCACGCGGAAAAGCTGCAGCCTGATTTTGCCTGTCATCGACTGGCCTGCTGACCGGTTCGGGGTGTGGCGGTTGAGCAAAACCAGTGCACATCCTTCTTGAAGAGAGGCCATCGACATGAGAAACAGGGTCTTTCTCATGGCGACGACGATACATTCGGTTCCAAGACTTTCAATTCCAAATACACGACGGGGGCCAGAGCAACCGTTCGCACTCAGTGTGTGGAGTTCGGCAGAGTGGCTGCTTGCCGACTGTTCATCAGTTCACTGGCGGCTATCTCAAGGGAATCCGGCCTGTGATGTATAATGTGCCAGGCTCGAAGAGCGAGTGCTGCGAACAGTTTTCAGTGTCGATGAACATGAGGGACAATTGAGGGTGAGAGAAAGTTTGCACTACGAGCCCCCAAATCCTCGCCTAAGCCGGGCGCAACGA
>JARYMD010000224.1 GCA_029907285.1 Verrucomicrobiota bacterium
CGAACATGTCTTTCGTGCAAAGGAGTATGTTTGAGCATGTCGCGGCCACCCTAACATCCCAAGACAGCAGGTCAAGCCGACTGACTTGGCGAGGCGCAGTGGACCATAGACCATAGACCTTGGACCATAGACCGTGGATTACAGACAGGAGCAGAGTCACGGGGTTTCCGAGCAACTTCTCACCTCAGCAGGCGGTGCCAGCGGCAGATCAAATACCCATGCATTCGCCCAGTTGGCCGTCGTCCGCGAAAGCTGAAATGCAACAACGTGCCTGGCACCATATCTTGTTTCAGCGTAAACGCGGAACTCTAACAGCGATGGGTTGTCCTGCGCATTGGGCGATGCTGCGCCCACGGCCCCTAGAGTCCCGCCTTTGGGCGGAACAGTTTCATGTGGTTGGGAGTTAGTCTGGCAGTGCTGCGTCCAGTGGCGCTTGATCAGAGCACTTGTTATGGCGACGGAGTCGCAGGGCATATTTCCCAGCCCGCCGTGGTTGAAGGTCCGGGGGCAAGAACCGGGGCGTTGCCCTTCGGGCGACTTTGGTTCCGGCTACGCCGGGCTGGGAAATATGCGGGCTGGGCTTTACACCAAAACGCAAGGTCACCAACGGAAGAACCGATACGGGTCATCCCATTCCTCGGGTTTGTCCAAATAAAACCCTTCCAGCCAGCGCGCGTTTTCGTTTTCAGAGGGTGGATTTGAAAGGCGCGAGAGCAATGGTGTTTCACATTCCGCGCCGGCATTGCATGCAAGGCGCGTCAGCAGCCAGCTTGTTCGTCTGAAGGTTCGCTTGAGGCCGTAATTATTCTTGTAGTCGAACTGCCATGGAACCAACTGGCAAAAGAGAGCGTTGCCATCGGCTGCGGCGCCCAAAACCCCATCACCCAATATCTTCGCTCCGCCGGTAAGCAATGGAATCACACGCGCGTCGCGACAATGCACATCCGCGGGGCCAATGCCGCGAAACGGTGAAGCGCAGTCCGGCGGATCAAAATGCGCATTGATGTGTTCGATCTCCTTAAGGTCGATCTTGAGCGGCAGCAAGGCGTCTGCCGCTGGTTGATCAAGCCCCAGAGCCACCAGATGGCCGCCGCCGGCGAGAAACTTGCGCACGTTGTCAGCGTGCGCCGCAAGTTCGCCAGCCGCTGCAGGACCGACGAGCAGGAGTGCGTCATTGCCGAGGTTGTCCCGGGTGAAATTGCGGGGCCTGAAGCCTGCCGCTTCCATGTGCGCCTTTCCTGCCACCGGCCCGAGATAGAACAGCGGCCGCCGAGCCGAAGCTTTCCATGCGGACAAGTACTGAATCAGGTTTGCTGCCAGCATGTCCGCAGCAGGCTCGATTTCGGTCCGCCCTGTCACGTCCATTTGACAGAACACCACAACGCCTGCGCCTTCCCGGTACTCGAGCAACGGGCTGTACTGCAGACTGAATCCGCCATCGATCAGGGGCAGAAAATCTCCGCAGGCAGGTTTTTCCAACAAAACCGACGCGACATTACCCCGGCAACCGCATCGCCATAGCCGCGGCACTTCAAGGCCACACCATTCCACGGCGGGAACACTGTTGTACTTCGCGCTCACCGTGTATTTCATTCTCGGGGGAACGATTGTTGCCTCGCCCCGCCAGTTCTCCAGATGCTGTTCCTGCAGCCTGGCAAGTGCGGGGTGATCGGGAACGCGCGGGAAAACTTTCCGAAGACCGTATTCGGCGATGCGAAAGCCCAATCTCTTCTCCAGCACCTCGGGCGTTTGCTCGAAAACGAGGACTCGCAGACCGTTGCGAACGCCGCTCACGTCAGGAGCAGGCCCACGGAGAGTGAGCGCCCCCTTGCCAAGTATCAGAATATCGGTCGGGCGGATTCGCGCGTCAGGTGTAGCGTCAATGTAATCGACGCCAAGCCGCTTGAGCAAAGCTGCTGTTTCACCTCTTGGATCGAACAGCGTTATTGTGGCTGTGGTTCGAGGCGCCTTCGGACCTGGCAAAACGTGAATTGTGAACTCGTCGTGCTGCACTTCGCCAGTATCGAATCGAGCTTCCAGTGCGATGCTATATGCACCGGGTTCAAGCTGAGGGGGCAGGTGAAACTCGATTGGCAAGCGCGCTTGTTTGCCTGTTTCCACAGCGAGGTGGTGATTACCATTGATCGGGATTGGCGTGTTCAGAGACCACACACACTGGCAGGCCGCTGTTCGGCGTGAATCATTTATGACGATGACTTGCTTTTCGACGCGCTCGCCGGGGGCGAACAGGTGGTCTTTGGAAGTGAACGCGCCTTGTTTGCCTGCGATCCAAGCCAGCAGAGGACCGTTGTTTCTCCTCAATGCTTCGGCGGCGGCTGTCGGCACCCAATCGGCGCGTTCGTACGCGAGGTCCATGCGCTCATAGCGTTCGGAAAGAAAGTCAGGACTGAACCCGGGGCGCTGAAGATTGGCCCAATCGACTGGCAGATCAACGCGGCGGTTCCGGTCCATGCCCGGGCGCAGTCGGTGCAGCATGTGATGTTCCCACGGCGAATTGGCGGATAACCCCCATGTCCGGTACGCCCGCCAGTTGTTTGCGTAGTACATGGCAAACACCGGGTCGCGCTCCGGGAAATCAGTCGATCCCAGTTGATGCGGGTAATCCCAGCGGTGCCAGACCCGGCCGGCTCTGAACTGAGCGGCTTCCCACCGCAGGTTTTTCTTTTCCATTTCGCTGATCCTGAAGGCGCGGTCGCCGAAAAACTGCGCGTTCCATTCGGCGAGACAGAATTCCCACGGAACAACAGCGCTGCCAAATTCTCTCTTTCCCTTGTACCAGCCGCGGTACATTGCCCAATCCCACGAAAACGGCGCGCCGTACTCGCAAAGGAATGTGGGTTTCACGCCGCTTGCGGCCCAATGCTCGAACCAATCACAAAGCTCCTGTTCAGGAGCAAAATTGGGATAGAAATTGGACGTGTGCATTGTGCCGAGGTTCCCGCATGCGTGGTGGTACACTATCCGGCCCGGGTCAAGCGCCCGAATGATTGCTTCGGCGCGCAGGGCCTTGGCGGCGTTGTTGGCCGACCATCGATCGCGGCTCTGGTCCAAACCGTCGATCTTGTCCGGGTTCATGTCGTCGGCGTACCCGGCCGAATTATGACTGGTTGAGTACATCACAACCGACGGGTGATTTCCTGCGACACGCGCGTAAAAGGCCGCGTGCCGGGCATATCCGTTCTGTTTGTCTGCATCGGCGTCAGACCAGTCATAGTGGCTGAAATGCGGTTGCGTAAGTGCCACCAGCATCCCCGTGTCATCCGCCGCTCTCAGGATTTCTTCAAAACTGAGGTGCGATCCGGGTTCACAGCCGTAGTTGTGTGTATAGACAAAGTTGATGCCAAACGTTCTCAGCCGTTCCATGCTTTCGCGCGCTTCTGAATACGTCGCGGCTGCTGCGCTCACCTGGGCATTGTCGAACGGCACTGCCGAAAGATGGATCGGCGTTCCGTTCAAATAAAAGTCACGGCCTTCGATCCAGAATTCCCTGAACCCAAACCGAATTGGCGCGAGCTGATCCAAAACGCGACGGTCGGCATCCGTGAGCTGCAATTGGAGCTCATGCATGTTCTCAGGCGTGTGAATGTCCCAGAGCTGTTCCGGGCACCATTTTGCACCGAACTCCACCTCGCCATTGGCGACGCTATCCGATTTGAACGCCGGGCTTGTGAACTCGACCACGTTCGTTCCCGAATGCACAACTCGCGCCCTCAACAACCTTGATGCTCCTTCGGTGAGATTCTGAAGCGATGCTCGCACTGTCAGTTCTCGTTTGCGAACCGAGGTTTCCATTCTGGCCTCCGTAATCCGGTCATGCCTCGGCGTGCTCACAAGAAAGACATCCCCGCAAAGCCCCCGCCGTTCAACCGTGCCCTTGACCTGCTTTGCTGAAGCAGTGTCGGTGTACGAAAGCACCACTCCTTTCAAAGGCAGCGCAATGACCAACATCGACAATACGTGGCTGCCACCCGGCACACACATCTCGGTCAGGTCCAGCTCGCCGGCCGGATACCGAAGTTCGCCGACGCGTTTCCCGTCCATGAAGACCGTCGCATAGGAATTCAGATAATCCACTGTCAATGACACACGGCGGCCGGCCCATTCTCTTGGCACGGCAATTTCGCGCTGATACCACGCGGCAGTCACTTCGGCCAGTTTGATGCTCTTCCATTCGGGATGCACATGAACGGTCTGAGAATCCTTCTGCATGTAACTCGTGATTCCCGGCCAACTGCCCGGCACCTTGAAAAAACCCCAATTGGCCGCCGGCACCAGGTCGCCAGCCGCATCGGATGCAGGTTGCCATCGCCAGAGCCCGTTGATGCAGACGCGTTCCCGGGTTGGCGTGGTTTCGCGCCATGCTTTTGAAATGTCCCATTGGACAATCACTCCGCCGGGCAGTGTGGCTTCCGACTCGTTACTGCGTTGGGCGCAATTTGCACCAGCGGCAAACCACAGGAACGCCAGCACACAAATCCGCCCCGCACGGTCTCTTGGGAAAACTCGCGCAGTCATAGGAGACTCTTACAATTTGAACGCTCTTGATTTCGAACAGCCGCAGCTCAACCTTGAACCTCGGACTCCATATGTTCAACGCGGAAATGTTGCAGATTCTGTCACAATAAAGCTAACCCGAGAATCTCAGCGGAATAAAGCTTTGAGTGTCTTTGGCTGGTGAGCCGGTGGGATTCCCGAGTCAAAGGCTCTTACAGCACCGGCAGACAGTCAGGGCCAATCGGCTCAAAGTATTTGTATGTGAGAACAAACTCCTGATGAAGCAGCGATTCCGACCGTGTCTGTGCCCCTGCTGCGACTTCAAAAACAAGGTCGTAAATTTCGCGTCCCACGTCGTCCAGCGTCGCCCCGCCTTCCAACACGCGCCCCGCGTCCACGTCAACGTCATCCTGCAAACAGCGGGTGGTCTCGGGATTTCCGCACACCTTGATCACGGGCGAAATCGCCGAACCTACCACAGACCCGCGGCCGGTGGAGAAGAGTATGATCTGGCAACCACACGCAATCAGCTCTGCGATCTCGGCGTTGTCGCATATGTTCGGAAATCCGAAGCGCACCTCGCCGTCCGGGACCACGTCCAGCAATGTTTGCTCGATCCAACGCCGGCCTGTTTCGATGCTTTGCCTTGTGCCGCCGCACCTCTGAACCACCAAGGTCGAAACAGGCCGGCCCGACGCAATCACGTCCGATTCAAGAGTTGCCCGATCAAGGCTTTCGCACCCCAGTGAAACCAGCAACACCGCGCCCACGTTCGGATGTGTGCACAACGACCGCATCATTCGAGCAGCGTAGTCGTTAGGGTAGCAGCCCGGGATAGGGTGTCAGGCACGATATGTTGCCGGCCTCGCATGCGAATCGGTTCTTCCGGCTCCTGCATCTTTGGCGTTCGGGCAAGGACGGTCGGGCAAAAATCGCCAGCCCAGTGTGTTTCGCTTGCTCTCCGGGGTCGATTCCCGGATAGTCCGCGGCCATGCACGTTCTACAACATGCGATGTGCGACCCGCGGCCTGAGCGGTTCAGAACAGCCCATCGTGAGAACCGACACTCTATGAAGACCAAGCATGCCCCGTTGCTGACCCTCACCGCTTTCATGCTGGCGGGCAGCGCATTCGCACAACCTTTCGTGACCAACTTCACCACCTCCATTTACGCCGTGGTCACCGATCCCGTCCGCATGGCTTTCGCCGCGGACGGCACGCTCTACGCGGGCCGCGATGCCAGCGGCTCCGGCGGCGGTTCTGGCGCGGCGGTTAAGGTGTATCGCATCGCCCCCGGCGGGTCGCCCGTCACCGAGTTCGGCAACGTGGCCGTGAGCGATCCGGACGCGCTGATCGTGGATGCGGCGGGCGCAATCTCGGGCGTGCCCGGGGCCGTGCTTGTGGGCGGCGTGCACAACGACGGCTCGACCGGCAAGATCGTCAAGATCGCGCCCGATGGCACCGTCACAACACTGTTTGGGCCGAATGCCACGCTTTGGAATCCCACGCACTTCCTGTTTGATTCGACCGGACGGCTGTTGGTGACCGAGAACAACAACGGCCGCGTGCTGGTGACGACCGGGGGCGACCCGACCGTGCTGATCACACTCTCCGGCGCCTATTGCATCGCCCAAGATGCCGCGGACCGGCTGGTCGTGAGTTCCTCCGCCGATGGCCGGATCCGGCTGTATGACCTCGACGGCACTTTGCTCAATGGCAACTTCGCCACCCTAAAAGCCGGATCGCTTCTGGCGCGCGGCCCGGGGGGTGCGTGGGGCACGGACCTTTACGCCGTGGCGGCGAACGGCGACCTGGTGCGCGTGGACTTGCAAGGCAACGCCACAAACCGCGTGGGCGCGGGCTTTGGCAATGTCCATGACCTTCAGTTCGGACCGGACGGCGCGCTTTACGCGAGCGATTTCAACAATGACCGCATCTATCGTTTCGCCCCGCCCGCCGTGCCGAATGCCACAACGACCGTTTACGCCCGCGTCACCGATCCAGTGCGACTTTCGTTTGCTCCGGATGGCACACTCTTCGTCGGGCGCGACAACTCCGGCTCCGGCGGGGACTATGATGATGCGGCGAAGATTCACCGAGTCGCACCGGGCGGCTTGCCGGTGGAGGAATACGGCAACGCGGCGATCACAGACCCGGACGCGGTGGTTTATGATGCCGACGGTTCGGCCTCCGGCATCGCAGGCGCAGTCATCGTGGCGGGCCACGAACTCAACAGCTTGTCCGGCAAGATCGTCGCCATCAGGCCAAACCAGACGATCACGACTCTTTACGGCCCGACGGCGTTCACGTTCAACCCGAATGTGTTCACGCATGACCTCAACGGCCGCCTGGTGTTCTCTGACGACGAAGGCGGCAAGGTGTGGACAATGACGAACGGGCAGCCTTCCGTGTTGTTAAACCTGGCGGGCGCGCTGCATCTCGCGGCGGATGCACAGAACCGACTGGTGGTCGGCGTCAGCGGCACACAAACGCTGCAGCTCTACACCGCCGCAGGTCTGTTGATCACCAACAACTTCGCCACAGTGGCGGCAGACAGCCCGCTGGCACGCGGTCCGGGGCGGTTTTGGGGCA
>JARYMD010000225.1 GCA_029907285.1 Verrucomicrobiota bacterium
GAAGAAATCCGACACGCCGACGTGGACCGGGCGTTTTTCGAAGCCTGTACCCGACTGGACATAGACGTATCGTTCTTGGGCGCCGGTTTCGGGGTTGGGTTCTGTGAAAACCGCTGCGAGAGGCACGGCGAGCACATTTTCAGCGGAGGCAACCGGAATCTTGACGTTGGCGGTCATGCCCGGCCGTATTCGTTGGTCTGGGTTCTCGATTCTGACGCGGGCGGCGAACCCTTTGATATTGTTTTTGATTGTGGCCTGCGGAGCAATGCGCTCGACGATGCCGGTGACTTCCAATCCCGGGACAGCTTCGATGGTGACCTTTACCTGTTGGTTGAGCGAAAGCCGCGGCACGTCCGCCTGGTTGACGTGCGCGTTGATGATCATGTAGTTCAGGTCAGCTATTGTGAGGACTTCGGTGCCGCTGTTGAATCCGCCGGAGCCGGACACGGCCTGGCCGATGGACACGGGCCGGGTCAACACCGTGCAGTCGAATGGAGCGACGACCTTGGTTTTGGTGAGGCGCTCTTCGATTATGGCGAGGTCTCGTTGGGCTCGTTCGAGTGAGTTCTTGGCGAGCTCGTAAGTGGTCTTGGTGTTGTCGAACAATTCCTGAGAGATCAGGTTGCCAGCGAGCAGTTCTTTCGCGCGGAGATAATCGCGTTCGGCCTTTTCCAGTTCGAGCTTTGCGCGTTCGATGGCTGTGACGCTTGAGGCCTTTTGCTGTTGCAGCTCCTTGTCATCCAGCTTGAACAACAGATCGCCTTTTTTGACGCGGTCGCCAATATCGACCGGTAGTTCTTCAATGCGGCCATTGATCTCCGGTCGAACTGAGACCTGTTCAGCGGGGCTTATTTCGCCCGCAGCGTTTACGGAGAAGCTGATGTTTGTCTGAATCACCAGGGCGGTTGTTGGGCGGTCGTTATTGGGGTCTTTGGCGCGCAGTTGCCATGCGCGATATTGCATGTACCCGGCATATCCGAGTCCGCCGACGACAATCAAAACCAGCAATCTAAGAATCCAGTTCTTCATCCGACACGTTACATTTTAGCAGGATGCAATATTTGACGCAACAGGAGCCCAACAATTCACTGGGGGGATGATCCGAAGCTTGTGCCCAGCAGGACCACGCTTTCGTTCAGGCTCGGAGCCGTCGCCGGATACAACACCTTGCTTCCTCCGGGCAAGACGGCTTCGATGAAATATTCGAAGTCGGACCCTGCGATCAGTTTTCCGGGGAGGCGCGCCTGATAAACTCCGCGGGCGACATGGTTTGCAGGAAGAGGGGCAAATGGACCCGGCCCCAAAGGCCGCCATTTTACCCAAACCTCGGTCGGGCGGGCCTGGCTAAGAACGATGATCTTGAGTTGGAAGTCTTCGCCGATTGTGAGGACGCTTCGCCTTGTGGGAACGATGACGCGCGTTGGCCCGTAGTAGAATTTTGAAGGCAGGAAGTCCGGAGGCAGCGTGGTCCCGATCAGCTCTGCCAGGTCAGTGCCGGTTTTGAGCAGGGATGGCAGAAGATGTTGCTCCCAATTCGCAATGGTGCCGAGCTCGCCTGTTGTTGAGACTGTTGCCAATAGATGTGCGTGTATCTGGTCAATTTGGCGGGCCAGTGAATACCAGAGGGGGAGAGCGAACATCTTGGCCGACTCGACTCTGAGCACGTCCCTTGAGCTGATCTTGGCTCGGTCCATCGCTTTGTTCAGCGCGGCCCATGTGCAGTTGAGTTGGGCCATGGCGCGGTGGTACCTGAAAGTTTCAATCCAGTATCGGAACCGTTCCTGGTTTCCAGTGCCTTGGACGAATGGTTCCAAGGCTTCAAGTTCGGACACAAAAACGTACTCGGGCGCGACTTCAGCCCAAGGGCGGGGGTCGGGGCGGATGCCACCGGGGCCATTGACCCAGTCTGACGGGCGCGGCAGTTTGCAATCGACGCGCGCGAGGATTTGTGCCGCATAAGGGCCGGCTTTCGGGCCGAACTCTTGCGTTGCCCAGTCGAGGTAAAAATCCAGTGCTGGGGCGAATGTTGGCCCGGGGAGGGACCTGGCGGGTGGATCAGGGGAGTAGTCCCTATAGGCCGGGCCGCCGCAATTGATGTGGCGTTTGAGGTTTTGGCCTTCGATTGAAATGGCGGCTATGCAGGGGAACTCGACAACAGGCGCAAACCCAACCTCGAGCCACCCATTAGTGACCTTGACATCATCGAACCGGAAATCCAAAGCGCGGTTTTGGCCGACGCGGGCAAAGATGTCGAGTTTGTCGATTACCTTCTGGCCTTGGAGGCTGACGTTGAACACGCGTTTTCCCGCGGCGGTGTAGTGAGGCTCGCAGAACTTCAACGTGACGGTGTACCCGCCGTCCGGCAGATTGAAGTGGTAGGCAGAAAGGTTGTATCGAACCGTTTGATAAAGCCGGTCGTCGTCGGTGTCTGCGATCGGGTTGTTGGGGTAATCGGCGGTTGCGCCGCCCAGCGGACCCTCGGCCAAAGGCGGTGGTTTGGGTGGTTCAAATGGTGTTGGATTCCATGTGCTTTGGTCCCATGCAGCTTGAGCAAGGGCAAGAACGTTCGGAGCCAAAACACGCGTGCGCCAGTGGATGCCCAGTAGCCCGTCGCAGCCATACCGGCGGGCGTCGGCTGCGTCACGGCGCATTCGGCCCACCCACAATTGTGGCGAGGTCAACGCTGGATCATCCTCGAGCCATGGTATGGCCCATTTGCTGCGGTTCCGAACCGATGCAAATGCGGGATCGACGGGTGATTTGCCAACCTCGCGATTGATGCAGCTCAGGGCGAATTCCTTGGGGAGGGTCTTGTCGAAGAGGGCGCGGTCCTCCGGCGGGCCGAGGACCCACCCGCAAGTTGCGAGTTGGAATGGGGCTTTGAGTTTCCATGCGGCGCCGGCGGCGAGGATCAAATCGTCCATTGTTCGGTTGACCTGTTGTTTGGTTGTGCCCTCCCATGTCCAGCCTTCCGGGGTCCAAAACCAGTAATAGTCCAGCGGGTGGGTGGTTATGATGCGGCGGAAAATGCCCTCGTACACGTCGCGGATTACCTCTGGGTCGTTCGGGTCTTTGCCTTGGGCCTGGATACGTTCTCTGACCTGTTTGGGGATTGTGAGAGGGACTTCCGTGCCGACGCAGGTTTTGATGCCGAGAGCGCGTGCGAATCTGAATGCGCGGTTGAGCGTCTGACCCGCCCGTTCGAAGACAGCGTTGCAATCTTCAGGCAGCTCAGGTTGGGGGCAAAAGCCTGTCATTACGTCGTTTCCGTAATCGTCACGCTCGAAAAGAGCGGAAGCGCCGCCGAGGAACTCAGACGTTTTCAGTGCGGTGTACCCCCAATTGCCGCGGAGTGTGTTTTGATAACTTGCCGGGTAGCTGAATTTGACTTTGCCTTCGGCATTGACATCGGACGGCAGTCCGATCCAAACCGTTGGTTCGGCGTTTGGGGCGCCTTCGGGGTAAGTATGCAGGCCGATGAAGTTCATCCGCAGCTTTGGCAATTGGGCAAGGACAGCATGGTAGTCATCGGCGTTCCACCAATCCGGTCCTTCGGGAAAGTCATGGAACGGCTGGATGCCCCGCAGGTTGAAAATGGGCGAATTGCGTTCGTACAAGAACGGCACGTTCAGCGGAATTCGTTCGTCAGGCAGGGTGTCGCCATGAAGGTAGAACCGAACGCCGAGCTTTTCCGCAAAGCGATAGACAGCGTAAAGGGTTGAGACGTCATCGCCGCCGCTCAGCAACAAGACCGGCTTTCCGCCCACTTGGAAAGTGCGCAGGCAGAACTGCCCTTGTTCGAGCTCGGCAATCATCGCCCGCGAACTGGTGTCCAGGGCGGCGTTGAGGGCCAGGGGACGGTCACTGCGTGCGACCACAAAAGCGCCCTTGGACGGTGGGTCGGCCTTGTCGGCACGAACTATGGGGAGCAATTGGCCGGTGCGGAGGTAAACGTAACGCCGCAGTTCGTGTGCGCCAAACAGTTCAAGGACAGATGGATCGCGAGGGCAGATCACCTGTGCTTCCGGTTCCGCGATATCAAGGCTGTGTCCACCGGGAAAAACCGAAGCTTGGCAGACCAGCGCGACCAAAAAACCAGCAAGCCGTTTCATGCTTCACTTGATAGGCACAAATGCCGCGCGCTGTGTCAAGCCGGGATTTGGTATTGCTTGATCTTGTTGTAGAGGGTTTGGCGGCCGATTCCAAGGCGGCGGGCCGCTACAACTTTGTTGCCGCCGGTCTCGCGGAGCATTTGTATGATTGCGTTGCGTTCCACGTCCTCCAACGGTGTCAGCTTCGGCCGCGGTTCTGCAAAATCACTTTCGCTGTGGCTTATTGACAGGTCGTTGACGTCCACCTTGGTCCCCTCGCAGACAAGAACCGCCCGTTGTATTTCGTTTTCCAGTTGCCGGACGTTTCCAGGCCAATCGTAAGCAAGCAACCGATCAACGGCTGCCGGGGTGAACTCCGAGACGTTGCAGCCCGCCTGGCTGGCAAATCGTTTCAAGAAAGCTTTGGCAAGGGGAACGATGTCATCCTTCCTCTCGCGCAGGGGCGGCAGATCAATCCGAACCGCCCCAATCCGATAGTACAAATCCTCTCTGAGTTTGTGTTCGCGAAAAGCGTCTTCAATGCGTCGATTTGTAGCAGCGATGATGCGGCAGTTGACCTTGTAAACAGTCCGGCCGCCGACCGGCCTGACCTCCTTTTCCTGCAGAACTCGAAGGAGTTTTGTTTGGGTGTCAACGGGCATCTCCGAAATCTCGTCCAACAGCAGGCTGCCGCCTTCGGCCTGACGGAAAAGCCCTTCGCGGTCAGCATGCGCCCCCGTGTAAGCGCCACGCACAGCGCCAAACAATTCGCTTTCAATGAGTTCTCGGGGAAGGGCAGCGCAATTAACCTTGACCATCGGCCCCTTCGAGCGGTTGCTGAGGGCGTGAATCAAGTCTGCCACCACTTCTTTTCCAGTGCCGCTCTCGCCGGTGATAAGGACCGAGACATCGCTTGGGGCGATGCGCTCGACCGTGCGCAGAATGGCCTGCATCGCACTGCTGTGGAAGACCGGGGTTGCGCCGCTGGTTAACGCGGACATCACACGCCGCAGAGTGGCGTTCTGCTCCTGGAGGTGTTTTTCTTCGCAGGCGCGCTGGACGAGCAACAAAAGCGCTTCAGGTTCAAAAGGTTTCTGCACGAAGTAAAAGGCACCTTTCTTGACCGCTTCGACTGCAGTGTCAATGGTGCCGTAACCTGTCAGCATTACGATTCTGACGTCTGGCCAGGTCTCTGTGAGTTGGGGCAGCAAATCCAAGCCGTCAGCATCCGGCAAACGAAGGTCCAAAAGCACCACGTCCGGCGCTGGCCCGGCAAAGGCCTGCTTCAATGAAGCCGCGTCGCCAAGGAGAACGACTTCGTGCCCGCGGCTCTTGAAGATATCTTCCAACAGCCGCCTAACCCCCGGTTCGTCGTCCACTATCAAAAGACGCCAACACTCCGATCTCTGAGAATCATCGAACATTCGTCCAAACAAACAACGGAATTGCCTCTCTTTTGCTATGGCATGTTCATTTTGTCAACTCAATTGAAAGCCGGACTTGTAAAGATTTGGTGCATTATCATGACCCAACGTTATCTCGCCACCAAACCCTTGGCTCGGGAATCTGAGCGGCATTACGCTTTGCGTGCCTTTGGTCCGTCAGGTTTCCATCGCCAGCCCGAGACTCTCACCGCCTGGCCAGCCCAAGACACCCAAAGCTTCATTCCGGTGAGATTCCCGGGCCAGGTTCTTCGCGGGGCATGTCTGGTTGGTCTGATGCAGAGCCCGCGTCTGAATACGTCCCGCACATTTTGCACAACATGGGTTGGCGTTCTGCAGGCTTGCCGGGGCGACGTCGAGGGTGCATTCTGATGGCGCTTGCTTGGATATGGGCAGCCCACAAAGAATGCACTTGAAACACAGGGCTTGTCAGTGGCTGCCCGCAACATGTGCTGATCATGCGGAGCACCTATGAAGTTCAGGACCAATGAATTGATACTCGGACTGTGTCTCTCCCTGTTAATTGCTGTTCAGGCCATGTCCGGCGAGAGCACGGCCGGTTCGGAGACACTGTGCATCATGACCTTTAACCTGCGGTACGCGAGCCAGTCGCGGCCAAATTCATGGCCGGAACGCAGGCCCGTAATGAAAGCGTGCATCGAGAGGTATCTGCCTGACCTGATCGGGACTCAGGAGGGGCTTTACCAGCAACTCAAGGACATCGCCCATGATCTGCCCCAGTACACGTGGTTGGGCACAGGCCGCGACGGTGGAAGCCGGGGAGAGTTCATGGCGATTTTCTACAGGCCGGACCGTTTCGAGCCGCTCGAGTACGATCACTTCTGGCTGTCCGATACACCCAACGTCATCGCCTCCAGCACATGGGGCAACACGTGCCGCCGCATGGTGACATGGATACGGTTTCGCGACAAGCGAACCAACACCGAATTCTACTTCTGGGACACGCACTTGGACCATGAAGTGCAGTTGGCCCGGGAAAAGGGCGCAGACCTGATACGCGAGCGCGTCGAATCGCTTCGCACGTCTTTGCCCGTTATTCTCGTGGGCGACTTCAATGCAACTGCCGGAGCAAACAAGGCCTACGATATCTTGGTCGGGTCGGGACTTTTTCAAGATTTGTGGCTGGCCGCACGCGAACGACGTAATGAGGGCATTAACACTTTCCACGGTTTCAACGGCCCAAAACAGGGCGGAGTCAGAATCGACTGGATTCTTGGGAGGGGCATCGCCGAGGTGACCGCTGCTGAAACAGTAACATTCTCACAAAATGGCCGGTTCCCGAGCGACCATTTCCCTGTCGTTGCATGGGTGAAACTGGCAAAGCCCTAGCCCGCATATTTCCCAGCCCGGCGTAGCCGGAACCAAAGTTGCCTGAGGGGCACAGAGCCAGCGACTGCGACCGTTGATGAGCGCTGCGCTGTTGAACGCTGCACGTTGAACGTTCCTGTCAGTTGACCGACCTGGTTGTCTGTTGGCCAGAGCCAAGGCCCGTAGGGCCGACATACTTGTAGTGGGGAGGACGGCACAGCGGAC
>JARYMD010000226.1 GCA_029907285.1 Verrucomicrobiota bacterium
CCGCCAGAGTCCCGTTTTTGGGCGGCTTTGAATTGAGCACTCATTGGTGCAGTAAATTCTTTGAGCGTTGTACGTTGAGCGTTGAGCGTTCCCAAACAGACGCCCGGTCCGGTCAACTGCAAGGAACTTTCAACAGCGCAGCGTTCATCAACGTGCGCAGGCGCAGAGTCTCTGCCCGTCAGCCAACTTTGGTTCCGGCTGCGCCGGACTGGGGAATATGCGGGCCAGCCACGCGTTGACACGTTCAATTGACAACACTAGCCTGCAGGCCGGTGTCGCGATTGCCTTTCGAACTGATGTTGGCCCTCCGCTACTTGCGTCCAAAACGGACGTTCGTGTCGGTGGTGACCGTCATTTCAATTGTCGGAGTCATGCTTGGCGTCGCAGTCCTCATAGTCGTGATAGCCGTAATGACAGGTTTCGACCGCCAGTTGCGCGACAGGATCGTCGGATTCAACGCGCACTTGCGAATCGAAAAGGCCGAAGGCGCAATGAGCAATTACGGGTCGGTGATGCGACTGGTTTCGGCGAACCCTCGCGTCAAGGGCGTTGCACCATACGTCCTCGGCCAGGTCATGGTGAAAACTCAGCCGGAACACGGCGCTTCACGGTATTTTGTGCCGCTGGTTCGCGGCCTTGTCCCCGAATACGAACGCTCTGTGAGCACCCTCCTTGACCACGTCGAAGAAGGCACCAACGATTTGCGCGGATACAAGCTGCTGATGGGCCGGCAGCTTGCGCTCAACCTTGGCGTTGGCCTCGGCGACGCCCTGGCACTTTACTCCGTTAAACAATTCGAGGAATGGGACACCGGACGCAAGCGCGGCCAGGAAGAAGCAACCCTCGCCGAAGACTACACCGTGTCGGGCATTTTCAACCTTGGGTTTCACGATTTCGACGCTGCATTCATCATCTGTTCACTCGCCAATGCGCAAGACCTGTTCAACCTCGGCGACGATGTGCACGGTCTGCTGGTGGCATTGCACAGCCCTGACGAAGCCGGACAGGCAAAGTCGGAATTGCTGGCAACGCTTGGCGGCGCCTATCTGATAACTACATGGATGGAAGAGAACTCGACCATTCTGGAGGCCCTGGTTGTCGAGAAAAACATGATGTTTTATTTGCTGTTTTTCATTGGCTTGGTGGCCGCGTTCGGCATCTGCAGCACGCTGATTGCTTTCGTGGTGCAGAAAACAAGGGAAATTGGAACGCTGCGGTCACTGGGCGCCACCGGCATACAGGTCATGCTGGTCTTCCTCAGCCAGAGTTTGGTGCTTGGCGCGCTTGGCGTGGCTTCCGGGTTCGGTCTGGGTCTGCTGGCCGTGGCGTATCGGAATGATTTCTTGTTTTTCATGCGGCGGATGACAGGTTTTGAACTGTTTCCAGCCCAGGTTTACAACTTCACCGAACTTCCCGCGGCGCTGGTGACGTCGGACCTTGTCATAATCTGCGGTGGATCATTGCTGATTTGTCTGTTGGCCGGCCTGATACCCGCATGGAAAGCCGGCAGACTGCGTCCGGTCGAGGCACTGCGTCATGAGTGATCATTCCGGACATAACAACTCCGCGTTGCTGGCGGCAAGGAACCTTTACAAGACCTACAGATTGGGACGCAGGGACCTGCCGGTGTTGAGGGGCGTTGACCTTACACTCGAACGCGGAAGTTTCCTCGCCCTGCGCGGCGCATCAGGCGCGGGCAAAAGCACGCTCCTGCATTTGCTCGCCGGACTGGACACACCAACCGCCGGAGAAGTGTATTTCGATGGAGTGAGCCTTGCGCGGTTATCGGGGCGCCAGCTCGCAATCCTCAGAAACCGCAAGATCGGATTTGTCTTCCAAGCCTATCATTTGCTGCCGGAACTTGATGCGCTCGAAAACGTCTGTGCGCCGGCACGGATCGGACGCATGACCGCCAAGAAAGCCGAAGAACGCGCACGGGCACTTCTGCAAAGAGTAGGCCTCGGCGACCGACTCGATCACCGTCCAAGTGAACTTTCTGGCGGCGAACAGCAACGGGTCGCAATTGCCAGAGCGCTCATCAACGATCCCGAAGTGATACTCGCCGACGAGCCAACGGGGAATCTTGATTCCGCAACAGGACGAGAAATAATTGACCTCTTGTGCGAATTGCACGCTGAGCGCAAAACAGCGCTGCTGATAGCAACCCACGACGCCAGTGTCGCCTCGCGCGCTCCTCGAGCGCTAATCCTCGCCGACGGTCGCATCGTGTCTGCCGATGAGTCTTTTTGATGCGCAGCGCGGCGCAGCCGCAGCCAACCGGTTTCTACACGCGCCTTGAGTGCAACGCCACTCCTACGGCGCTTGTCCGGTGTGGCATCCGCTCGGCTACAAATATGTCGGCCCTGTCGGCCTTGGCTCTGCCCAGCAGACGACCCATGTGGGCCAGGCGACGAGAACTTTCAACGTCGAACGTTCAACTCCCAACGTTCAACCGGGCCGCGGGTTGGCAATGCCAACAGCTTGAACCGCCCGCCGCGGTTTGTAATCCCGCCTTAAGGCGGAGTTGAATTGAGAACGCATTTAGCAGTGACACTTTTCGAGTTGAACGTTGAGCGCAGCGCCTGCCAACGTTCGCAGTCCCTGCCTCGGGGCTCGGCTGGCAACTTTGGCTCCGGATCCGACGGGCTGCGAAATCTGCGGGCTAAGGCGTATGTATGCTTATTCTATCCGCGCGCGCCAGAAGCTTGTGGCCTGGGTGGGCCAATTGAGCTCCACTTCCTGCGTCGCATTGGTCAAGGTGAAAGCCGGCAATGTGGTGGCATTTTGGAAAGTCAGTAACGAACTCTGTTCCACATAAACTCGACGTCCCACCTCGCCCTGTATTCGCAACTTAAGTTTCTTGTCAGCGGCGAGAAGCGTCAATGTAGGCGGTTTGGGCGGGGGACTGTCGTCGCTGAGGTCTGGTATTTTGTCGCCGTCTGAGTCGTTCGGATCGAATATGTGAACCTCGTAGATTTGATACTCCGCAGTGGCCGGGGTTTCGGGCATGCCATCCTCGGTGGCCAGCACGCCGAAATAGTTGGTCCGCGTCCCGCCACGATAAAGGTTGTATTCCATGTCGGTCGAACTGTACCACTGGATTGCTGCGCCTGATTCCTTTGCCCACGACGCAGCATCAAAACTCAATTCGTCCGTGTCAATTCTTTGCAGTTCCCATGGTCCTTTGAGGCTGCCTTCCTGGCCTTGGCGCTGCAGATTCACGGTGCAATGAATATTTGTTCCGGCGACCACGTAACTGAGCGTGCCGCGGTAATCGAAAACCTCAAAAGCATGCTTGAACGTCATGTCGATCCCGAAGTCCGGAATCCGGAGCCGGAGTGTGCAGGTTCCAACCGCAGAAGCAGCGTCTCTGTCCCAGGTCATATCGACTGTTCCCGTGTAAACATCAGCGCCATCGTCGAAATACACTTCGCCTCCAGATTTGGCGGCGGTTACCGCATGGTCCACCTCAAAGAAATCTGACACACCGTTCCAATTGCTGTCGCCTGGGTCCGCGATGTCCATGTCGCAGTAAAGCGGCACAGGTTCGTCGGGAAAAACAGGGTCCGTAAACATCAGGTATGTCGAACGATAATGTGCCGAGGCAGGGTCTTCATTGATGCCGATCTCGTCGTTGATCGTGCCGTCCATCAATGTCGTTGCGGAAAGAGTGTATGTCTGGCCGAGCACTTTGAGCTTTGCCGGATGCAGCATCACCGACGAACAGTGCAGTATCATCTGGGCATCAGCCGCCCGCATGGCGTATCCGGCCCCCAGAGTGACAACCCCAGCCAAAGCAAGACTGCAGAGCAACTTCATGAACCAAGAATACAAACTCGATCGTGGACATGCAAACGAAACGTGCAGATGCCAATGCAATTGTCCTGGCGCCCAAAATGCATACAGGTAGGGCGCGCCGTCCTCGGCACGCCAGTGGTGAAGCTTGCCATGTGCTTTGATGCTCAAATAAACTGTGGCGGTGCTGACCAACCCTGACCTCATGGCTCAGATGTGCACAACCAACGGCGACAATGCCAATCTTTCGCCTGACAGCCAAATTGCCAGTTCAGCATCATCATGCCGCAAAGCGGCCATCATCCTCGCCGCGTTGTTCTTTCTGCTTCATTTGCCCGGTTTGCCGAGCCTCTCGCACTGGCGAGGCGATGAACGGTTTTACACCGACGCCGCTGTCCGAATGGCGATCTCGGGAGACTGGCTGACACCGGCCTATCCGGACGGTTCGCTGCGATTCAAGAAGCCAATTCTGCCGTACTGGGCGGTGCTGGCCGGGTTTAAACTGTTTGGTTTTAACTACTTTGCCAGCCGGCTCGCGTTTCTATTGTCGGGGGCTTTGAGCATCTGGCTGTCTTACGAACTCTGCATGGCGCTAACACGGCTGCCGCGCGAATCTCTTGTTGCGACCGCTGTCATGGCGTCCAATCTGACACTTCACAACACGAGCATTCGGTCCACACCGGACGCGCTCTTGTGCACGTTCGTTCTGCTCAGCTCCCTGGGATTTGCCAAGTTGCTTTCTGGAGAAAACCGGCCCGTGTGGTACGGCCTTGCGTACCTCGGCTCGGCATTCGCGGTTGCGACAAAAGGGATGTCGGGGCTCTTGCCAATCGCTTACACATTCCTGTTTGCGGGCTTGTCGAGGCATCCGGGAAAACGCATCCGCAACTTGCTCCACCCGCTGTTCATTCTACTCGCATTGCTGATCGCGACCGCCTGGTATGCCTGGGCATTCTCAGAATACGGTGCAGCAGCAGCCACTGACTTTTTTGGGGATCAGTTGGGAGAACGGTTTTCGGGGTCCAAGTTTTACCTGATCGAGAATGCAATCGTGTATCTTGGTTCGTTCATCATTCAACTCCTGCCATGGTCGGCAATCGCCGTGTGGGCTTTTGTCATCAAACGCCACGCGGTCATTCGGGCCATGTGCGCCAACCTCAGATGGCTGAGGTTTGTGGTCGGTTGGGTGCTGTTCCTTTTCTTAATCTTCACCTGCGGCAACATTCAGCGGACCCGATACTTTCTGCCCGCTTATCCTTTCCTTGGCTTGTTGTATGCGCTGCCCCTGCTCGAGGGCGCAGTCGGCCACAAATCAGCATGGGTTCCAGCGGCGGCCATCAAGCTGGCATACGCGATTGCCGGCATGGGGGCAATCGCACTCGGTGTTTTCGGACATCAAATTGCCCCAGGCCTCGCCATCGCAGGCATTATTCTCGCAGCCTGCGCCAGCGTCCTGATGTTAGTCTCAACCGGGTTGGAGCCAGCCATTCAAATCACAGCCGCAGCCGCATACATCGTGCTCCTGCTTGCCGTGGATTTGTTCCTCATCACCCCTAACTTCACCTTCTCGACCGCACCCGACATCACAAAACGCCTGATCGCCGAAGCCAAACAGCCGTTGGTACTCCCCATGGCCGGAATGGATGTCGGCGAGGCAAGCCAAATCCGTGTCCTCTCTGCAGGAAAGATCGATCCTTACATTGTCGCTGACAACGAATGTGACGCAGCGATCGAGGCACATGGGCGAGTCGTGTGCACTGAAACAGTCCTCAAGAAATGGCAACCGACCGGTGCAACTGTCGAACACTGCGCCACCGGCTCAACCCGATGGAAACTCCGCGACTACCTTGCTCTCTGGCGTGCCCCAGACCGCCACGCTTTCTTCGTATCAAAACGCCTTCCCTATTATCTCGTCACTCAAATCGACGCACACTGAACACAGCACCGCACAGACCGAAACCGAATCAAGCCCCAACCTGAAAACCGCACCAGCCGACCGACCAAGAACACTCAGACCGTCAGTCCGGTGAGATTTCCGGGCCAAGGTTCGGCCTTGACAGTCCCAGCGCCGAACCTAGTGTCGAGCGCCAGTCGTTTTGCAAATGGACACCATTAAAAAAATTGTTGTTGGCATTGTTAAGGAAGCGAAGGACAACCGTGTCTCGATGCTGCCGGATGCAGTTGCCCAGGTTGTCAAGCTGGGCGCGGCAGTGTGGATCGAGACCGGCGCAGGCGAAGGCGCGTTTGCGCACGACGATCTCTATGCCAAACAGGGTGCGGAGCCTCGTTCGCGCGCCGATGTCATGCGCAACGCTGATATCTTGCTGTCGATCCACCCGCTCAATGAAACGGAAATCGCGCAAATGAAGGCCGGCGCGGTCTATGTGTCTTCGTTCCAGCCTTTCGCAAATGACCAGATTCTCAAAGTCCTGTCAGCAGCCCGCTTGACTGCCCTGAGTTTGGACATGATTCCGCGCATCACGGCAGCCCAAAGCATGGACGTGTTGTCGTCGATGGCTTCGATCGCAGGTTACAAAGCTGCAGTCGTGGCCGCTGCACATCTGCCCCGGTATTTCCCCATGCTGACAACTGCGGCCGGCAGTATCCAGCCGGCCCGAGTGCTGGTTCTGGGCGCAGGAGTCGCCGGATTGCAGGCCATCGCAACCGCCAAGCGACTTGGCGCTGTTGTGGAAGCGTTTGACACAAGACTGGCGGTTCGGCAGGAGGTGGAAAGTCTCGGAGCCAGATTCGTCGAAGTCCCCGGCGCACGTGACGACAAAACCGCCGGCGGGTACGCAGTCGAGCAAACCGAGGAATACAAACAGCGCCAGCGCCAAATGATTCAGGAGCGCGCCACAAAATCCGACGTCATCATAACCACGGCCCTGTTGCGTGGCAAACGCGCCCCCCTGCTTCACATCAAGGATGGCCCCGGTGTTCGTGATGAACCCCAAACTGCCCTGGGAGAGGGCGTTATGGATTTCGCTTCCATTCGGGATGCCGGAAGCTCTGCTACCGAATGGTGGATTATGGAAGCTGACCGGGTCAATGGCGACCCGCTCGAAGCTGTTGAGAAAAGTATTCGTTTCATGAAAGGTCTTCTGCAATGAAAAAAGTCCTCTTCGTCTGGGGTGGCTGGGAGGGACATGAACCCAGACAATGCGTCGAAATTTTCGCTCCCATTCTTGCCA